>DATBEI010000121.1:0-12179 GCA_036269595.1 Candidatus Sulfotelmatobacter sp. | reverse complement strand
TGGCGGCGCGCATGCATGTATTTGAGTTCCGCACTGTCGTCCGACGGCCGGTAGAAGGGCGCCTCATGCAGTTCGTCGTCGGGAATGGGAATTCCGAAGCGCGAACGGAACAGCTCCAGTTCGTCTTCGTTCAGCTTTTTCTGCTGGTGCGTGATGTTCTTGCCTTCACCGGCCTCGCCAAGCCCGTAACCCTTAATCGTCTTGGCCAGGACGATACTCGGTGCTCCTGTGTGATCGACCGCGGCTCGAAAGGCAGCGTGAACTTTAATGGGATCGTGGCCGCCCAACCGCATACGCGCCAGTTGATCGTCAGAAAGATGCTCGACCATCTTCAGCAGCCGGGGATCGGTGCCGAAGAGGTTTTGCCGGAAGTACGCGCCACTCTCCACGAAGTACTTCTGATATTGTCCGTCGCTGATCTCGCCCAGACGCCGGACCAGCAAGCCGTCGCGGTCGTTCTGAATGAGAGTGTCCCAGTCGGTGCCCCAAATAACTTTGATGACGTTCCAACCTGCGCCACGGAAAATCGCTTCCAGTTCCTGAATAATCTTTCCATTGCCCCGCACCGGGCCGTCGAGCCGCTGCAGATTGCAGTTCACCACGAAGATGAGGTTGTCGAGTCTCTCGCGCGAGGCCAGCGTGATCGAGCCCAGCGACTCAGGTTCGTCCATTTCTCCGTCGCCCAGAAATGCCCAGACCTTGCCGCCCGTGGACTGCTTCAGCCCGCGGTTTTCCAGATACTTGATGAAGCGGGCGTGATAAATCGCCTGGATTGGACCAAGTCCCATCGAGACCGTGGGGAATTCCCAGAAATCAGGCATCAGCCACGGGTGAGGATAAGAGGAGAGCCCTCCGCCCGACTTCAACTCGCGGCGGAAATTTTGCAGCTTTTCCTTGGAAATTCGGCCTTCGAGATAAGCGCGAGAATAAATTCCCGGCGCGGCGTGCCCTTGGAAATACACGATGTCGCGATCGCCGCTTTCGGTTTGCGCGCGAAAGAAATGATTGAAGGCAACTTCATAGAGCGTCGCGGCAGAAGCGAAGGTGGAAATATGCCCGCCAATGCCTTCCTGGATCTTGTTGGCGCGAACCACCATGGCCAGCGCATTCCAACGAACCAGGCTCTTGATGCGGCGTTCCATCTCCTGGCTTCCGGGAAAGGGAGCTTGCTGCCGCGCCGCGATGGTGTTCTGGTACGGCGTGGTAGCCGAGAATGGCAGGTTGATGCCCGCCTCGCGCCGCGCGTGCAGCGCAAGTTGTTGCAACAATCGGCCCGCGCGGTTGGGGCCCCCACTGGAAAGTACATAGTCCAGCGAATCGACCCATTCCCTGGTTTCCAAAACTTCTAAGCCGTCAGTTTCCGTCTGAGCCACGTCTGATTTCTCCATCGTAGAATGCGCAATACTCCATCATAATTCAAACGCCGGGATTATTGGTGGGATGGAGGTCGAGAACAGCGGAGGTGTTTTACTCTTCGTTTTTCGCTACGGACAGGTTCGCGGCATGAAGGCGAAATTGCCGTACCACCATCCCGCCTAGGATGATTGCAATCGGATCGGAGAATGCCCACGGCATGTTCCAGAGGAAATTAAAATCTCCAGTCTGGGCAAGGGCCGATAAATATCCGAAAAGGATCATCGCGCAAAGCACAATTCCGAGCGCCATGGTCGCAATCATCTCTCGCTTCTTCGCAATCAGTGCAACTACGCAGCCCGTAAACAGTGAGGTAAGTAGAAACGCCGGAAATAGCGCGTTCAGCAGCCACAGATAAGCCTGAAAATGGTTTGACCAGTACATCAGATATCTTTCGGTCACCACGTTCAACAATTTGTCAGGCAGCCAGTGCGCGGCTCGCAGCAACAGAAATCCGGTAGTTGTTGCGCCCAAAGTCGACCACGGAGCACTACGAAACCCGCCGCCGACAAGATCGGCAATCGTCTTTAGGCTCTGGCGCCAATACCAGTTGCGCGCGACACCGATTCCCGACCTCGATCCCACCTGCGCGAATTCTTCGTGCAAGTCACCCACCATCGATTCATCCTCGGTCGCGAACAGATTCACCAACCAGGTGGCGATACGCGGCGGCTGAACGGAATGTGCCTTGGTGGTCACGAAGAACTCCGAGCAAGCTCGAGTCCGGCTGACATGTTGTGGAGTGCCTGTTGAGTGCGGTTCACCGCCATCGCTCCCTTGGCCGTGATACGAAAGAATCGTTTCGAACGTCCGCCGCGTTCTGGCGTAGGGTCCCCGCAGCGTGACTTGACGTACCCTTTCCTCTCCAGGCGATCGAGCGTAGCGTAGACTGCGCCAATCGAGACCTCACGTTTCGTGCGGAATTCGATTTCCTGCCGCACGGTCACGCCATAAGCTCGATCTTCCAGTCGAAGCAAAGCCAGCACCACGAGGTGTTCGAATTCGCCGAGAAAATCGCGTCCAGCCATTACCTATACAATATAGAGGAAACCCATCGCGGTCAAATGATCGAGCCTGCCCTGAATTGATTAGAATTGTTGTCTCCGCCTCAGGAGGCCTCTCATGTTACGGATCGTCCTATTCTTTGGTGTGATAGCAGTGCTGGTGCTCCTCGTGCCGCGCCTCTTATCGCGCTCCGTCATGCCCTCCGAGGGAAGCGCCGCGCCTGACTTCACTCTGCCATCTCAGGAAGGCGCGTTCGTGAGCCTGAAAGAATATCGAGGAAGGTGGGTCGTCCTTTACTTCTATCCCAAAGATCAAACCCCCGGCTGCTCTCGCGAAGCCCACAACTTCCAGGTCGATCAACCCAAGTATGCCGAGCGCAATGCGGTAGTGATCGGAGTGAGCCTCGATGGCGTGGATTCACACAAGAAGTTCTGCGCCAAGGAAGGCCTGAACTTCAAGCTGCTCGCCGATACGGAGCACAAAGTAACGGAAGCATACGGATCGTTGACGAATCTAGGGCTGATGAAATTTGCCGCTCGGCATACATTCGTCATCGACCCGAATGGCAGGATCGCGAAGGCATATACCAGCGTTGATCCAACCAAGCACAGCGCGGAAGTGCTGACGGAACTGGATGCGCTGCAGAAATCCGAAGTCGAGAAACATTAGTTTCTTGCCTGATAAATCGTAAGAGCTACATGTCATCATAAGAGCCGCGTGTCATCATCGTAAGAGCTACGTGTCTCATCGTAAGATCTGCAATGTCATCTTGAGCGAAGCGAAAGACCTATGCACTGAAGCGGCCGACTCCATAGATCCTTCGCTTCGCTCAGGACGACAAAATGCTAGCTTGATTTTTTGGCGGAAGAAAATGCGTTGCGTTCAATCGGTGTCCTTTGCTCCACCAATCCAATAATCGAAGTACACTAAAAAGATGGCGACCGCGGTGAGGAATGATGTTCCTGGGAATGATGTGCCCAGGAATGATGTGCCCCGTGGTGATGGGCGCAGGCCCGCTGACTACCGCTTCCCGCCCGGCTTCCACCGCAACCTGCTGTGGTTTGCATTCCGTCGGTTTCGCCCCGCGAATCCAATCTTCCTGTTTCAGCATTTGGCCCAGGAGTATGGCGACATCGCGCATTACAAGATTGGATGGAACCACATCGTCTTTCTGAACCATCCTGATTATATTCGCGAAATCCTGGTGGTACAGAACGACAATTTCATCAAGGAGCGCACGGTCCAGCGCACAAGGATGTTGTTGGGCGACGGCATGATCACCAGCGAAGCAGCGCAACATCGCGCGCAACGGCAGGTGGCCCAACCCGCGTTTCATCGTCAGCGCATTCCGGAGTACGCGACGACGATAGTTCAGCAAGCCGGCCAATTGCGCCAGCTCTGGCGGCACGGCGAGCAGCGCGACATTGCCATCGACATGATGCGCCTCACGCTCAACGTGGTCGCGCAAACGCTGTTTGCCACCGATCTCCGCGAGGAGGTCAACGAATTGGCCGACGCCATCAACCGCATCATGGGCCTCTACAAGTTTCTCGTTATGCTGCCCGCCGCGGAGTGGCTGGTGCATGTTCGTCCTCCGGGTTTGGCCGCGTTCGTGAGAGCGCGCAAACGCATTGACGCGGTTGTCTATCGCATGATCGCGGCGCATCGCGAGCGAAATTCACATGGCGGGAGCCTGCTCGATCTGATGCTCGCCGCTTCGCCGGATCGCAACCGCGAGTCGGAGCAGTCGCTCCGCGATCAGGTCATCACGATTTTTCTGGCGGGCTACGAGACCGTTGCCAACGCTCTTTCCTGGACCTGGTATTTACTTTCGCAGAATCCCGACTGTGAACGCCGAATGCATGCGGAAATCGATCGTGAACTACACGGCCGATTGCCGTCCTATGACGATCTTCCCCGCCTGCGTTACGTAGAAATGGTGTTGGCAGAGTCGATGCGGCTCTATCCTCCTGCATGGGCGATGGGTCGTTATGCTCGATCCGACTTTCAGCTCGGCGAGTTTTTCCTTCCGGCGAAAACGACTGTGCTCATGAGCCAGTTCATCACCCACCGCGACGCACGTTTCTTTCCCGATCCCCTGCGCTTCGATCCCGAGCGCTTCACTCCGGAAGCCAAGTCGCGCCGCACCAAGCTCACCTACTTCCCCTTCGGAGCGGGGGCCCGGCAGTGCATTGGCGAGTCGTTTGCGTGGATGGAAGGCGTCTTGCTGCTCGCTACACTGGCCCAGAAGTGGAGATTAAAACTAGTTCCTGGGCATACTGTCGAGCCGGAGCCGTTGATTACGTTGCGTCCGAAGTACGGCATGCGGATGGAGTTGGAAGCGCGCACGCTAGCCGGCCAGAGCTGACGTTGGCGTTAGCAACAGAATTGCACACAACATCATTGCTTTCCGACTGTCTCGTCCAGTCGGTGCAAGCCCGAACGCCGCATGGCGAAAAGAATCGTCCACCCAATCAATGCCGCGGCGTAAAAGAATACGAATCCCAACAGAATGCCTCCTACGAAAACCGAGTGTACGGGATGGATTGGCCCGATGGGAGGAACGACGGCACCCCTCAGCGAAGCGGAAATAGCCTCCCCCTTCTGAATGGCCAGAATGACGCCGCCAAGGATGATTGTCATCAATACGGCCGTTGCTTTCGGAAAACGAAATTCGGTATGCATCGTAAACCTCCTGGTTGAAAACAATTGCGAGAACCGGTCGCCTCCCAATAACCGCCAATGCTCGCGCAGGGCCCCGACGAACACTCCCGCCGTCTCGCGAGCGCAAAGGCGGAGGTGGGTTCGCAGTCCCCGCGCAGCGGTCTCCGCGTGCAACTCTCGGAAGACGAGAAACATTTCCTCGCCGAACTCATCGCGATGCGACGCCGGGTAAAGCCGTAATGCATGTCGATAAAGCTTGAGGCTAAACATCGATCAGGCCTCCTTCGTCGCGATCCGCAAGTTCGCCAAACGCGTCAGATTTTTCATGCGGCCAACTTCGAGCTGGAGATTGCGGCGTCCCTGCGAGGTCAAGCGGTAGGCTTGCCGGCCGCGCGGGCTCTCCTCCTCTTTGATTCGCTCAATCCATTCTTCATCCAGCAACCTGCGCAGAGCGCCGTAAAGCGTGCCCGTGCTAAGAACCACTCGGCCGTCGCTCATCTGCTCAACGTCTTTGAGAATGGAATATCCATGCCGGGGCTGGCCCGCCAGACTGAGGAGAATAAGCAGCACCGGCTCGGTGAGGGGTATGAATTCCATTGTGGCCTCTGGCGACATGTCGTGTAACGCCATATTGCACCCGAAATCCGCCGATGTCAAGAGGGTGCTTGCTAATCAGGTTCGTCCTCGGAAGCGGATAATGTGTCGCCGGTCGCGTTTCGATGGCCTGCCTTCGGGCAATACTTCGAATTGGCGCATCGCCTTTCGTTCGGCCGCTACTTTTTCGCGCATCTCCCGGCTCTCGGCGGTTTCGAGGTAGAGCGTCTGTGCCGCGGGCGCCGGACCGCGCACTTCGCTGAGCACCAGAACTTCGACATGAAATTCGCCACCTTCGTTGGTGATCCGCAAACGGTCTCCAACGCGCACCTCGCGCGCCGCCTTGGCCGGCTGCCCGTTGGACAGAATCCTGCCCAGTTCGCACGCTTTTTTTGCCAGAGGCCGCGTTTTAAAAAATCGCGCAGCCCACAGCCACATATCCATCCGCACGCCCGTCATCGATCCATTTTCCCATGGCCAATCGCAATGCCTGGCTAAAAATGAAAAATCAAATCGTTCGCTGGAAATCCGTCAGACGCATACGAAGCGGCGAGACTTGCGAGGTGAAGGCAGGTCAGGTGCGGAAGTTATTACAGCAAGATCAGAGGACCGTGAAAAGCTTGGAGGCGCGGGTCGGAATCGAACCGACGCATAAAGGTTTTGCAGACCTCTCCCTTACCACTTGGGTACCGCGCCCTGCTCCATACGTTAGCGTTCCGGCCGGAAAAAGTCCATCTGCAGCAATGGGCTGGGAACAAAAGAAATGGAGCGGGAGACGGGATTTGAACCCGCGACTTCGACCTTGGCAAGGTCGCACTCTACCACTGAGTTACTCCCGCTCAACCGGAAAATTATACAGCATTTGCGCGGATCGGCGACCATTTCCAATGGCAGATCTGTGGCCGCCGTTCGACGCTACGCGAACTCCAATTCAATCTTCTTGGCGGCGCGATCCAGGTTCACGATTCGAAAACTGCGAACCTGTCCAGCCCGCACCGGTTCGGCCTTGGGAGGACCACCGGAGCCCGTTTTCCATTTTGCCTGCAACATGGAACTCAGCGAGGAAAGATCCGCCTTCAATTCCTTCGGAGCCTCGGACTTCGGTGCTTTTGCGGTCGATTTGCAAGTGGCGTGAATGCCGTCGCCCAATTCCACTCGCGCTTGGGCACCGGAATCGTCCATGAGTCGGCCTGTGACCACGTCGCCTTGGTTGTGCTCGGCAATGTATTCGTCCAAGCCAGTCGGAACCAGTTGCTTCATGCCCAATCGCATCTGGCGCTTTTCCAGATCGATGGCCAGCACTTGCGCCTTGACAACCTGCCCCACGCGCAGCACGTCCTGCGGCTGGTTGATTCGCTTTTCCGCGCTGATGTCGCTCACGTGAATCATTCCTTCGATCCCTTCGGCGAGCTGCACGAAAGCTCCGAACTTGGTTAGATTCGTAATCGGTCCTTCGACCGCAGAACCAACCTGGAAACGCTGCGAAATGTCGGCCCACGGGTCGCCCAATGCTTGCTTCAGTCCCAGCGAGATGCGATGCTCGGTCGGATTGACCTGGAGAATGACTACCTCAACTGTCTCGCCCTGCTTGACGACGTCGCTGGCCTTGCGAATTTTTCCCTTCGACCACGACATTTCAGAAATGTGAATCAACCCCTCAATGCCGGGCTCCAACTCCACAAAAGCTCCGAACTCGACCAGTCGCGTGACCGTGCCTCGTACTCGATCGCCGGCATTGAACTTTCCGGAGACCGCGTCCCAGGGATGCGGTTGCAACTGCTTAAGGCCCACAGAAATTCGCCGCTTGTCCGAGCCCGACTCAACCTTCAGCACCTTCACCTCGACCGCTTGCCCCACCGAGAGCACATCGGCCGGCTGGTTCACGCGTCCCCACGAGATGTCGCTCACATGCAGCAGAGCGTCCACTCCGCCCAGGTCGACGAACGCGCCGTAGTCGGTGAGGCTGCGCACGATGCCGCTAATAGTGTCACCTTCCTTGAGCTGTCCAAAGAGCCTTTCTTTGGCGGATCGGTCTTCTTCTTCCGCCACCGCGCGTCGATCGACCACGACATCCTCATCGGTGACGTCGAGCTTGATGATACGGCAGCGGATTTCCTGCCCCACCAATTTTTCCATGTCTGCGGCGTCGCGCACTCCGCTGCGCGAAGCGGGCATGAACGCCCGCACTCCCACGTCTACGCTGAAACCGCCTTTGATCACACCCGTCACGGTGCCGAGCACGGTCGATTTGTCGGCGAATGCCTTTTCCAGGGCCGTCCAATCCATGGGCCGCTCGACCTTAAAGAGTGATAGCTCATAGTAGCCATCCGGATCGCGGCCCTTCACCGTGACCATGCATTTGTCGCCGGCCTTCAAAGTCTCGCCTTGCAGCGCCGCCAGCGGCAAAATTCCTTCCGACTTGTATCCGATATCGAAAAATACGGACTCCGGGTTGACCGTAATCACCGTGGCTTGCAGCTGACGGCTGCCTTCTGTCTTGTGCGAATGGCTTTTCTGAAACTGCGACAGAATGTCGCCGAAGGATTCCGAGCTTTCACGGACAATTTGGGTTTCTGGAGTTTCTGGATTGGACATGGGAGTTTAAAAGCCTCGTCGCGGGATCGGTAAACCTAGGATATCATTGCGTCGAAAGTAGCGCCGCCATCCTGGCAGCTGTGGTGGGACGTACTCGCGAGCAGCACAGAGTCGGTCGATGAACTCCGAACCGACTCAATCTTCAGTGCAGCGCCCACTGCGGGTCGTCTTCCGGCCTCACAATCTGGCCGTCGCGCATGTGAATGATTCGATCGCCGTACTTCGCCGCCTCGGGATTGTGCGTAATCATCAGCACAGTTTGCCCGAGTTCCTGATTTGACAGCCGCAACATGCTGAGCACAACATCGGAATTTTTGGAATCGAGATTGCCCGTGGGTTCGTCAGCCAGCACAACTGCGGGCTTGTTGATGAGCGCGCGGGCTAGAGCCACGCGCTGCTGCTCCCCACCTGAAAGTTCCGAAGGGCGATGGTTCAGCCGCTTGGTTAGCCCGAGCAGGTCGGTAATGCGCGTGAAGTGGGCCGGATCGCCCGCGCCATTGCCGGAAATTTCGCGAGCAAGTTCAATGTTGGAGCGCGCATCTAGAGTGGGCAGCAGGTTAAATTTCTGAAAGACAAAGCCGATCTTGCGCTTGCGCATGCGGGTGCGTTCCGCGTCGGAGAGAGTGGCCAGATCGTCTCCGTCGAGCACCACGCTGCCACCGTCAGCCCGCGTCAAGCCGCCCAACAGGTAGAACAGCGTCGACTTTCCGCTGCCCGACGGGCCTACTACGCTGACAAACTCGCCCTTCTGCACGTTGAACGAAATTCCGCGCAGCGCCTCGACCTCAATCTTGCCTACGTGATAGGTCTTGCGCAGGTTTTTTGCTGCAATGAATGCTTCACCCATGCCTGCCAAGAATCTTACACGAAGCCCTTATGAGAAGAAGAACGCCAACTGTTGAGACCTCGTTCGCAGCGGCTCACTCGGGGAGCTAGCAAGAACTCAGGGGAAACTCAGGCCACTCCGATTTGGCGGGCAGCATCCGGAGGGCGGGGGTGCATGCGTTTGGGGCCGCGCTTGCGCACTAGCAACAGCCGAACCCGCTCCAGCAGATCGACCGGGGCATACATGCCCTTGGTGAGAAAAACATCCGCCTGCGAATCGTGATTGTAAATCCGAACCTTGCTCGAGATAAGAATTGCGGGCGTGTGCGGCGACAGATCCTTGATCTTTGCGATCAATTGCGGCCCGTCCAGCCCGGGCATTGCCATGTCGGCAATCACCAGGTCGACTCCGCCCTGCGTGAACCGCGCCAGCGCTTCCTCTCCACGCGAAAAGCTGGCTACACGGTATCCGCGGGTTTCGAGCATGATTTTGCGGTGGGAAAGAGACTGTTCGTTGTCGTCTACACACAGGATCGTGCGCTTAGGTTTCATCAGCCTTCCGCATCTGTCAGGCGCAATCGCAAATGCGAATTGCGAAATTGGCAGAAGCTTTTCTCGATATGAAGAATGTCAGAGCGAAATGAATCCTAACGGCTGACACTTTCGCTGTAAAGTGTCGCGGATGCTAATGGGACTTTTTGGCTATTGATTTTTTTCTCTGCAATCGCATCGCTGTGTTTTCCTCGGCTTGCATTGTGAGTGTCAGAGAAAAACTTCACCGCGCATTACTTCGATTGCGTTGCCCCCGACGCGCACGTTAACTACACGGTTATCGCGGCGCGACGCGCGCACAAAAATCCGGCTCGGCCGCCGCATCTCGATGCCTTGTTCGATCATGACGCGTTCATCTGGCTGCGCCACGCCGTGCGCCACCATCCATGCCGCCGTGCACCCCGCGGCCGATCCCGTAGCCGGATCCTCGCCGTTGTAAAAAAGCATGCGCGCGTGCAAACGGCCCGCTGGATCTACAGTTTCACGCGTCACGAAGTAAAGAAATTTCCCGCCCGTCTTGTCCAGGTATTCCGCCGCGCGGTTCAAATTCACTTTGAAGTTCTCGATTACCGCTAGAGATTTTAGCGGGGTCACGGTAAATGCGACACCTGTGGACACGGTTTCGATCGGCAGTTCGGCGTCAAAATCTTCGATGCTCAACCCAGTCGCACGCGCCACCGCTTCGCGATCATGCCGCATTCCAAACACGGGATCGACCTGCGTCATCTCTCCAAACGGCGGCTGCCCAGCCGTCTCTTCAAATCGCACGGGAATTTTCCCCACGTTCAGGTCGAGCGACACTTCCTTCGCCCCCGAGTCTCCACGCAGCGCGAACGCGGTTCCCAGCGTAGGATGTCCTGCGAACGGCAATTCCTCCTGTACCGTGAAAATTCTCACCCGAACGCCGCGTTCTTTTTCCGTCGCCGCGTTGCGCGGACAAATGAACGTCGTCTCCGAGAGATTCATTTCCTTGGCGATCGATTGCATCTCCGCGTCGCTTAACTCGCGCCCATCAAGAAAGACCGCCAGAGAGTTTCCCTCCAGCGCATTAGAGGAAAAGACATCCCACTGCGACATCGCCAGTCGCCGCTTTGATTTGCTCATGATTGCCCCGGGAAACGCCAGATTCTGCCGCAAGACAAAAAGATGCGTGCCGGACTGAAGCGATGCAGAAAATGCAAGTGAACAAGCCCCGGCTCGCAGACGATGTTTGACACCGTTGCTTGACGCTTCTATCCTGAAAACATGTTTTCCGCGTTCAACGCCAGTGCTGAGGCTTGTTGTCGACCTTCGCCGGCGTGTAGCTAGGGAAACAGCCAGATTCTTCCCAGCCCACCCGGTAAAGCGGGTGGGTTTCGTTTCATCCGCTTTTCAGTCCAAGCCGGCGTGGGCAGGTTTTTCCGAATCTTGTGCGATTAAATTTCATCAAGGAGAGGATCATGACTACCGCGACCGAAACCTATAGTGTTCCCCGTATTAACGATACTGCCCCCGATTTCACTGCTGATACCACACAAGGGACGATCCACTTTCACGACTGGATCGGCAATGGCTGGGCCATCCTGTTTTCGCATCCCAAAGATTTCACGCCCGTCTGCACCACCGAACTGGGCACCATGGCGAAGCTGCAACCGGAGTTTGCCAAGCGCAATGTGAAGATTCTCGGCCTGAGTGTTGACCCGGTCTCCAACCACAGCAAATGGGCGGCCGACATCGAAGAGACGCAGGGCGCAAAAGTCAACTATCCCATGATCGGCGATCCGCAACTCCAGATTGCCAAGCTCTATGGCATGTTACCGGCAGAGAGCGGCACCACGTCGGAAGGCCGCACAGCCGCCGATAATGCCACCGTGCGCACGGTT
Source organism: Candidatus Sulfotelmatobacter sp. (assembly GCA_036269595.1). Taxonomy (GTDB): domain Bacteria; phylum Acidobacteriota; class Terriglobia; order Terriglobales; family Acidobacteriaceae; genus Sulfotelmatobacter. Next base: position 669 of record DATBEI010000121.1, on the reverse strand, counting down.
TTCGTCATTGGGCCCGACAAAAAAATCAAGCTGCAACTCAGCTATCCCATGAGCACGGGCCGCAACTTTGACGAGATCCTTCGCGTGATCGATTCGATTCAGCTCACCGCCAGGCACAAAGTCTCAACTCCGGCGAACTGGAAGCCTGGCGACGATGTGATCATCGGTGGAAACGTTTCGAACGAAGAGGCGCAGAAACTGTATCCCAACGGATGGAAGTCGCCGAAACCGTATCTGCGAATTGTTCCGCAGCCCAAATAGCTGACGGAACTAACGGCACGGTTGGTATTCGCTGTAAACTGCGGGCCTATCCCGCATTGCGGTCGTCGGAATCAGGCCAGCAATGCCGGGTTCAGGCCCGCTGCGATTTCCCGCGGTTGGCGGTTCTTCGCGTAATCGCGCCACGGAAGCGCATGCGGTCCGGTGATCGTTGTCTGTATTGCGTATTGGTGGGTCTGTGCGCTTCCGCAAGAGCGACATTGAAGCTTGGTTGGAGAAGCTGGTTTCTAAATGGGGAAATAACCAACTTGGATGGCTTCGCGGTCGGAAAATTCTGATTGACAAGTAGATACAAATGTATATACTCATTGTGTTGGGAGGGATCATATGGCACCGGCCACAGCAACCGCTCGTGTACAGGTCGTGAAATGGGGGAATAGCCAAGCCGTT
>DATBEI010000118.1:0-7396 GCA_036269595.1 Candidatus Sulfotelmatobacter sp. | reverse complement strand
CGTTCTCAAATTGTGTTAGTCTATATCAGATATGAGTAACTAACGTCAACATGGAATACAAACATTGAGCACCGGCGGCGTCGAACTGGCAGTTGGATCGCGATTTGTGAGAACCGCCGATCGAAGCGCCATTGTTAGAATCGATCCGGTGTCTCGAGCACCGAACCGGTAGCATGTCCTGCAACCCTGATCAGGAGAATATACGACCATGGCTCGTGTTGAAGTCGCCGCCCCGCGAAGAAGTCGGAATCATAGGAACTCGGTGAAGCGAAATGCGCCAGCGCAGAGCCACGAGATCCCGGGGCTTCGGGAACGCAAAAAGGCGCGACTTCGTCAGCAAATTATTGAGACAGCCATCCGATTGTTCCGCAAACAGGGCTACGAGAAAACTCGCATCGATGACATCGTCAAAATTCTCGAAATCAGCCAGCCGACTTTCTTCCGGTATTTCCCGAGCAAGGACGCTGTGTTACGGGATGTGGGTAAGCGTGGTTTCGAGTGCATAGCGGAGCGCCTCAAATCAGAACTTTCGACGAAGGCTAATACCGCCGAGCGCTTGCATCGCCTGTATCACGCCATGGCGCTCGAAGCGGAAGCCGACCGACCTCTATGGAAAGCGGTCGTCCTGTCGGGTGCGATGGATCCGGTGCGTTCTCCGGAGGTGCGCGGACTCGAGGGAGTTGCGATCAGCCGGCTGCGGGAAATTCTGGCACAGGGTCAGGAACGTGGTGAAATCACGAGCGCGTTCCCGGTCGTGCATCTTGCCGAATTTATGGAGGCGCTCTACCACACCGTGGTCCGGCAGTGGACCGTCGACCTCACAGGACCCCATAAACTGACCGAGCGCGTGGACAGTGCCGTAGAATTTTTTTTGCGCGGCGTTAAGCCGTGATTGGTCTCCCGGACCGCCGTCTGCTTTTTCCCTAACTCCCCGAGGCGAAACTCAATGAAAGCTGCGATCCTGCGCGACTTCAAACAGCGGCTCTCGATCGAGGAAGTCGAACGCCCTCATCCCGAAGCAGATGAAGTTTTGATCCAGATGGAAGCCTGTGGTGCCTGCCACTCCGACTTGCATGTGGCTGATGGAGATTGGACACAACTGGCAGGAATCGTGAAGAGACCGCTGATTCTCGGTCACGAAATTGCCGGTCACGTAGTGGAGAAAGGCTCGGCAGTGCGCGATTTGCAAATCGGCGACCGCGTTGGCGTGCCCTGGATTCACTGGACCTGCAGTGCGTGCGAATTTTGCCGCGAAGGAAACGAAAACCTGTGCGGCCGGCAGAAGATCACAGGGGTCACCGTTGACGGCGGCTATGCCGAATTTGTGAAGGCACCGGCGACTCACGCGCTGAAAATTCCAGATGGTCTTTCTGCGCTCGAAGCCGCCCCGCTTTTTTGTGCAGGACTCACGGTTTATCGCGCCCTGAAGGGCGCCGGGATTGTGCCCGGTCAGCGCCTGGCTGTTTTCGGCATCGGTGGCCTGGGACACCTTGCAGTGCAGTTCGGACGGGCCTTTGGAGCGGAGGTGACCGCCATCGACATTTCCGACGAGAAGCTGGAACTCGCCCGAACCTGTGGTGCAGCCGACGCGCTCAATGCGGCCACGACGGATGTGATTAAGCAGCTGCGCCGCAAAGGTGGAGTTCATGTGGTACTGGTCACGTCCGCCGCGAAGGCAGCTTATGACACAGCTTTTTCCTGCATCCGGCCCTCCGGTACTCTGCTCGTCGTGGGCTTGCCCGCCGAAAACATCTGTTTCCCGCCGATCCTCATGGCAGCACGAGAAGTCCGGATCCACGCATCGACCGTTGGTACTCGGCAAGAGATGCGGGAAGTACTCGCAATGGCGGCTGCCGGGAAGATACGCTGCCATGTGGTTAAGCGGCCGCTTGCGGAAGCCAATGAGGCGCTGGATCTGTTGCGCAAAGGCGAGGTCTCCGGCCGAATCGTCCTGACGCCCTAAGAGCGGGCGGCGGGAATCCCACGAGGTCGGAGTTTCGTCCCGCGCACCGTCGCCATTTCCGAACGACCATCGCCCTGCCGCCATTCAAATTGTTGGGGCGCGCGATAACATGCGCCCCATACCACCTCGAAAATGTTAACGTTTCATTTCTTGACGTTAGTGACTCTTATGTGATACTTACTCTCACAATCTGCGGTTTCGTTGAGCGCGATTCGAATTTTTGATCGATAGCGAAACAGGCAGATGGATCAGCATTGACGGCTTTTAGGGTTTGCGCCCGCATGTGGCAGGGCTTTGGGGAGATGCTCAGCGTTGGGAAATACGCGGGACCAATGCGGCGATGTGCAGATACTTCCGTAAGGAGAATCCTATGAAGTCACTCGCATGTGCGTTTGTGTGCTTGCTGTTGGCAGCCAGTGTGGCCCAGGCGCAGGGCGTCGGCACCTCGGGAGCGATCACTGGAACCGTAACCGACTCCGCGGGGGCGGTTTTGCCCAAAGTTACTGTCAGTGTGGTTGAAACGCAGACTGGCGGGAAGCGCACGGTCGTGACCGATGGCGCGGGTCAATACCGGGTAGAGGGGCTCTCCCCATCGACCTATGAAGTGAGTGCGGCGCTACCCGGTTTTGCGACCGACCTTCGCAAGAGCGTCCCGGTCGCCGTGGGGCAGACGGTGATTTCGGACTTCCGCATGAAACCATCGCAGGTAGCGACAGTAATCGAGGTGACGAGCGAGCCGCCGGTGGTAGAAACGGAAAGAGGAAGTCAGGCGGATAGAATCACCCAGAACTACATTGCCGACCTGCCCATTGACCGCCGCGATTACCTTACCTTTACCTTGCTCGCGCCCGGCGTTTCCGATTCCAACCGGCTGGCTGGGGACCAGGATTATCGGGTCAAACAAACCCCGCAAAGCGGTCTCTCATTCTACGGAAGCAATGGCAGGGGAAATAACATTACCGTCGACGGGGGTGAGACCGGAGACGACGCTGGTGGCGTGCGTCTGACGGTGAGTCAGGACGCGGTGCAGGAGTTTCAGATTAACCGCAGTAACTATTCGGCTGACTTGGGATCAGCCACAGGCGCTTCCATCAACATCGTGACCAAGTCTGCTGTGAACAACCTGCATGGCACGGTCTACGGCTTTTTCCGCAACGATGCCATGGATGCCCAGAATCCATTTTCGTTCAGCCAGGCGTTGCCGGTAGGTGCGACATTCAATCCCGCCAGCCCAGATTCCGTGGGTACGCCCATCAAGGACACTTTGAGCCGCCAACAATTCGGCGGTGCCGTGGGCTTCCCCATTAAGAAAGATAAGACATTCCTGTTCGTGGCTTTTGAGGGGTTGCGGCAGAATGCCCAGACCGCAGTTCCCATCCTGACGAATACGGATGTTTTTCGTCCCTCGACGTCTCAAAACACCGTGATTGCTGGGCTGACGGGAGGGAATACGGTGCCTTGCCTGAGCGGCCCTGTGGGCGCGGCCGTTGCAGCACAACTGGGCTTGCCGGCCCCCAGTCCAACAACGAACCTGCCTGCGGCGGTATGTGCGCAAATCCTGACCGGGGCTCTGACGGTGAACCCGGCCGTCAACCCTGTGGACGCGTTTCTTGTGAATCAGTTCGAGGCCGATGGCGGGGTCTTTCCTTATGACTCGCACCAATACCTGGCGTCGGGTCGACTGGACCATCGCATCAACTCGACCAACCAGCTTTCTCTCACATATAGGTATGGACATGACTTGGAAGAATCTCCCGACGTGCAATCGCTGACCGCCTTTTCGGCGGGCAGTTCAATTCACAACTATGACAATAATTTGCAGGGCGCCTGGTATCACCAATTCAGTCCGAGCACAGAAAATGAGGCCCGCGCGCAATGGGACTACAACAGCTTTCGAGTGATCCCCAATGTACCAGGGGAGGTGGGACTCCAGATTCCCGGCTTCATCAATAATCTGGGAACGAATATTTTCCTTCCCAATCTCACGATCCTGCGCCGATACGAGTTCGCAGACAATGTCACCGTGATCCGCGGCCACCACACGTTAAGGTTTGGTGGTTCGGAAATACTTCGCGGGAATCACACGGAGTCGCACACGTTCTTCCCCGGACGTTTTGTCTTTGGATCGCTCCCTGGCGACCTGTTGACCCCGTTGCTTCCTAGTTTGACTTCTTTGCAGTCGGCATCGTTCGGACTTCCTGAGGTTTTCCAGCAGGGCTTTGGCAATCCAACTTACCCTTATTACACCCGACCGCTGACTTCGGTGTACGGGCAGGACTCGTGGGCGGTTACGCCAAGTTTCACGCTTAACTACGGCCTGCGTTACGAACTGGATTCTCAATTCGCTCCTTTGACCACCTATAAGAAGGATTTTGCGCCACGGGTTTCTTTCGCGTGGGATCCCTTGAAAGACCATAAGACGGTGATCCGCGGTGGGTACGGAATTTTCTATGGGCCGGTTGATGTTCAAATTCCCGACGTGGACTTGAGCCTTGGGGTGGTGAACGCGAACAAATCTGCGGTCGAAAACAGCACGCCAGCCGGGCAGGTGGCAAACTTGACAGCGGTCTGCGGGTTCTCGCAGTTCGGTCATCCGATTATCCCCGGTAGCGGCTCCAGTCCCTGCAACCGGGAAATTTCTATTTATGTAGATCCGATCGGTGGAGTTCCAGCTTTAGGGTTGGTAGGAGCGCCGACTGTTTTCGCGGGGTTGTTTGCGCAAGGATCAATTCAATGCACGACACCCGCTCCTGGAAACGCTGCATGTATCACTCCTGCTGCGGTGGCTTCGTTTGGCATCGATGTTACGAACAGCGGTCCCGTCGGTCCGCTGCAGGTGGTCTTCGTGAATCAACCGGGCTATCGTCCGCCGATCGCGCAACAGATTTCGTTTGGAATTGAGCGTGAGATCACGCCGGGATTCTCCATCTCCGTCAGCGGGATCTATTCACATACTCAGAGACTGCCGGTTGCTATCGATACCAATCTGCTGCCCGCGCCGTTCACGACTTTAACTCTCGCCAACGGCCAAAGTGCTTCTTATCGCAACTGGAATACGACGGCGGCCGGGGCCGATCCGCTGGGAGGCACTGAACCCGGCGGTTTGCCCTGTGATAATCCAAGTATTCAATGCTTCGTGAATCCGCTGGTGGTCCAGAACAACGCCTACAGTTCGGAGGCGTACGCTCTTTACGAGGGCGGTATTCTGGAAATCAAGAAGCGCTTCAGCGATCACTTCACGCTGTTTGGGAATTACACCTACAGCAAAGCTTTCGACACATCGACAGATTTCAATAGCGACTACGGGCCGCAGGATCCGACAAATATCAACATCGACCGCAGTCTTTCCGAATTTGATGAGCGGCACAAAGTGGTGATTGCCGGCGTGTTCGACAGCCCGTGGAAACAAGCTATCTTGTCAGGGTTCCAACTGTCGCCAATTTTCAGTTACCACAGCGGACACCCTTTTAATTTGCTCGCAGGGGGAGAAGTTAACGGCGACAATCACACGACGAATGAGCGGCCCATTGGAGCGCCCCGCGACACCGGTCTTGGCCCTAATTATTACGACTTCGACGCCCGTTTGACCTGGCAGCACAAAGTGGGCGAGAGGGTGAATGTCCAGATCACGGCGGAGGGATTCAACCTCGCCAACCGAACGAACTTCGCAAGCGTAAATAACGAGGTTAGCCCGTTGTTTGGTCTTACGCCAGGCTTCACAACGTTTAACGTGCACGGAGTTCGACCGGGCACCGCCCTTGCGGGTGGCGGGACGGCGACGCCAAGCACTCCGTTGACTTTCACTTCCGCCTTGCCCAAGCGCCAAGTCCAACTCGGCGTGCGCTTGTCGTTTTGACCGGGAGCACGCAATGGCGTTCGTAAAGAATCAGGGATCCAAAATTTATTGGGACGAAGACGGCCAGGGTGAGCCGCTTTTGCTCATCATGGGACTGGCTTACCCATCCCAAATGTGGTACCGGACGCGGCCCACTTTGGCATCGCGGTACCGCACCCTGGCCCTCGACAACCGGGGCATCGGGCGTAGTGATGTTCCACCCGGGCCATATCCCATCGCGCTGATGGCCTCCGATGCCGCAGCGGTACTGGATGCCGCGGCCGTCGAAAGCGCGCATGTCTTCGGCGTCTCAATGGGCGGCATGATTGCGCAGGAGTTTGCGCTGCAATACCCGAAGCGAGTGCTGTCGCTGATACTGGGCTGCACCGCAGCGGGCGGGCCTACCGCGGTGCGCGCTGAACCAGAGGCTGTCCAGATGCTGATGACGCGGGACAAAATGAGCCCTGAACAGGCCGCCGAGGCGCCCGTGCCCTTTATCTACGATTCGACAACTCCGCGTGAACGGATTGATGAGGACATTGCGATTCGCCGGCCGTGGTTTCCGCGGCCCGAGGCATACACGGCCCAGCTGCAAGGAATACTTGCTTGGGAGTCCTACAGCCGGATCCACCAGATCGTCGCTCCTACACTCGTGATCCACGGCGAGTCGGACCGATTGATTTCGCCGGGGAACGCCAATTTGATTGCAGAGCGAATTCCAGGTGCGAAGCTCGTGATGATCCCGCATGCCAGCCATCTCTTCTTAACTGACCAGACGGAAGTTTCACACCGCGCTATTCTGCAATTTCTTAACGAGCAGGCCGGAAGTGCGGGAAGCGATGCCGGGTCGGAGAAGGAGAAGGTTTCATGTTAGAGGAGGCCGCCAGCACCACGCGGGATTCCACGGTGAATGTGAAGCAGCTTTTCGATCTAACCGGACGCGTTGCAATCGTCACCGGAGGGTCAATCGGACTGGGCCGCCAAATGGCCGAGGGTCTGGCGGAAATGGGCGCCGACCTGGTGTTGTGCGCTCGCAAGAAAGAACGCTGCTATCAGGCCGCCGAAGAATTGCAGCACCTCGGCGTCAAAACCATTGCCCTTGGCTGCGATGTCAAGAATCCGGACAGTATTCAGGAGATGGTGGAAGCGACCCTCTCCCAGTTCGGGCGAATCGATGTACTCATCAATAACGCCGGAATATCCTGGGGCGCTCCCGTCGAGGAAATGCGGCTCGAGGATTGGAATAAGGTCATCGAGACGAACCTGACCGGAACTTTTCTGTGCGCCCAAGCGGTCGGCAAAATCATGATCCGCCAAGGTAGGGCCGGGAACAGCGCCGGAAAAATAATTAATATTGCGTCAGTGGCTGGGCTGGGTGGGGCTCCGGCGGAACTTCCAGCCATTGGCTATCACGCCAGCAAGGGTGGAGTCATCAGTTTTACCAAAGACTTGGCCTGCAAATGGGCAACTCACAACATTCAGGTCAATGCAATTGCTCCTGGCTGGTTTCCCACACACATGTCAAACCGCGTCCTGGAGCACCATGAGGAGCTTTTTCTCTCCCACATTCCGTTGCGGCGTTTTGGCAATGAACATGA
>DATBEI010000090.1:0-3948 GCA_036269595.1 Candidatus Sulfotelmatobacter sp. | reverse complement strand
CCGCGTCAATCGATAGAAGCGAGCCCTGCGATTGTTCTCCGAAGTAGCCCAATCGGATGTAATTGCTCCTTCCTGTTCCAGCCTCAGCAGAACGGGATAGAGGGTGCCCTGATTCACAGAGAGCAGGTCGCCGCTGATCTGCTCAATCCGTCGCGCGACGGCATAGCCGTGTAGAGGCCCGAGGACATCAAGAGTTTTGAGTACCATGAGGGCGAGAGTCCCTTGCTGAACGTCCTTCTTCTGTTTCATGTGATTCAGCACGCCCCGTTTCTCCATTGGGTTACCAACAAGAAGAATGACATAGCTTCATTGGGAAAGCAACAGGTATAAAAAGCCAATGCCTTAAAACCATTGGCAGCTTAAAGCTCTCACGCGGGGCGCGCGGAGGCAGGGAGCCTCCAGGAATGACTTGCAATTTGCCCAGATTCCACATAATGCATGGATTCCGATTGCTATTACGTCAAGCTCTCGACACATGTCCAGCGCGAGGTTGCAGCGAAGCCTGAACTGGTTCAGATCGAAACTGCCTATCGGAGTCCGAACGAACGGCAGCCAGGCACGCTGTCTCGCAACGAGTACACGGATCTCGAAGCGCCTAAGGATGAGAGTGAAGATGGCGATAACATCCTGCCATGCGAAGCGTCAAAGACGGCCATAGTCGTTTATGGTGACGGCGCAGGCACCACCCGGAAAGTCTGCACAGACCCTGACTGCCCCGTCCACCATCCGAGCCGAGTCGTTGCGATCGATCCGCAGGCCGAGGCCAGACAACGGGAGTTTGAGAAGGAGCAAGCTCAACGGAAGCGCGTATGAAGCGGCGGACTGAGTCCTTAAATCGCATTCTTGACAACGCACCCACGACGTTCAGCGGCCCGCAACTTAGAGTTCTGCTTCGCGCCCTCATCAACATCGACGCTTACGACTTCACTGACGATGTTGCCGCACACTTCGTCGGTGACGATGAAAACAACCAGCAAAGCGCCGAGGATGTCCTGCTCTCAGTGATCGACGGATTAGAGGACGGGAAGCTTCCCGCATTCGTCCTCCGTTTGGCTCTCACAGGTCACGTGGATATTCCGCGCAACGACGAAACCGATTACTTGGTTGAGGCCGAGAAGCTGTTCGCTCCAGTGCAACCCAAACGGGACAAAGCCAAACAATCAACAACCAAACCGGCCAAGAAGCCGACCCCAACCAAAGCGAAAGCTTCCAAGAAGAAGGTCACCAAGAAATTCGCAGCTTTAACCCCGTGACGGGGCCATCGCTCGCCCCGTCTACGCATCCCGGAGGAGATCATGTTTAAATTCACCTACAAGCTGAGGCTCACCGAGCGAGTCAAGGCCAAGTGCAGCCGCCATCCCCGCTACAATCCTGAAAAAGACGGCCGTGCCGGGATCCGTGACGGGTGCTCGTGCTGTTTTTCGATCTTTGACCTGCACCAGGCGCGAATTGCTTTAGATGCTGCGCAGCGCGAATTCCTTCGCCGAGCCGGGCCGTGGAAGGTTATTGGCGAACGCCGCCAAGGCAAGATCGCGGGCACCGCCAAAGAGACATCTCCAGCATCCGGCTTGACCACGCCCTTACCATCGCTCACCACATCCTGAACACCGATCCCATAGACTATGTACGAAACGTACTTCCAGTCTCTCGCGCATCTCTCGAGGCATTGAATTAAAGAGCAGCCTCAGTTCCTGGAATTGCGGAGCAGAAAGGCTCAAGATGATTGATCTCGGAAAGCTTCCACTTGAGAAGGGCGTTCATCTTTTCGCGAAGGTGCTACCCGGCTTCACTCTGTTCCTGTTCTACGACTGCCTTCATCACGGCACTATCGCAAAGCTACTCTCGATTCCATACCTAGGATATGGATCGCGGGTAACCCTATTTGTGATCGTTTGCTTCTTGTGTGGATATACACTCGCGGCACTGCTCTCAGGTTTATTAACTCCTCTCGCTGGTGCCTTGGGCGGAGTCTGGGGCTCTTTTAGAGGCGCAAGGCATCCATACGAAGATGAAGTTGCACCTTGGCGCAACGAGAAGTGGAGACTGGCTTATCAGAGGCGCTACGAGACTAGCGCCCCGAAGAGCCTTAACCTGGTTTCCAAACCAATCGTCGATCAACTTTTCAAGGATGCAAGACCAATCGAACCGCATCCCGTAGACCCCGCGCATGCCGCGGTTTTTGCGCAAGAGATTTATCAGCAGTTGAACGCAGCAGTTGAGGCGATCGCTAACGATAAAGAATGGCGTATGCTCTACGATCATTTGCACTCAGAACTGATATTAGAAAAGCGAATGGAAGCAATAGAGGAGATAATGACCGGCCTTGATTCGGACCTCGCAATGTCGGCTGCGGTGCTTTTACTAGGGGCAATCTTTTGTGTCCAGTTTCGGAACTGGTGGCTGCTCATTCCCGCGCTCGGTTTGTTGGTCGTGAGCATTCTTCGAATGTCCGCGAAGATTTATCAATTGGCGCGCCCTTGGAGCACTTTGAATCAGCAGATAGAGTTCTTGAACTCAATTGATCATCAAGGACCTATCTCCTGACTCCTAACAGTTCATCCCTGTGAGGGCATCCAGATGACAAAATTGAAGCTCGACAAATATGCCAGGGACGCTCGCACTTGGGGACGCGGAGCTGAGATCAACTATGCAGCATCACTTGAGCTCTTTAGATCTGACAACCTGGTGCTGTGGTTTCCAGCAGCGAGTCTCGGGCATCACGCTCTGGAGATGGGTTTCAAAGCTGCTCTGATTTGTGAGGGGCTGACAGTCTTTAATCCAAAGCTCGTGAGCAAGCTCGATCCGGCCACCGGTTTATTGGAGGCAGATTGTGCTTGGGGTCACGAACTAGTACCGTTGGCGGAGGAATTGGCCGCCCAGCGAAAGGATTTCGATTTAGATTTGGACCTCGGTTTGCCGCCGATTCCCGTTCTAGATTCTCCGAATACACTCCGTGACGGCCTGAAGATATTTGAACCTTTTTTCTCCGAATTGAGATACCCAGTCGAAATGAAGGAATTAAAAGGAATCGGCCGGGAAGACGCGTGGATTCTTCAAGTTCTTTTCTCTGTTCTCAGGCCATTTTTCAGAAGTGAAATCGGAAACAATTAGGTGAACTCCTGGCGCGCGGGCATCGTTGCGCGTGGGCGCAAATGCGCGCATATGGCTGACAAAACGCGGACTGCGTTACAAAAAGGGATTGAACGGACCAACACAAAAGCAAAAGCGGTAGGGGCGAAAGAAATTCCATTGTTTCTGCCGTATATCCGTGCCAGCTTGACGGGCGGAGCAGAATTAATCGCAACGGCACAATTAGAATCCAACTATGAACCAAGCGATGTTAGAGGGACTCCTGTATCAGAACGAATCGGAGACGCTCGACTTTAAGGTTGCTCAGTATCCTTTCGACAAGGCTAGCGATGAACTGAAGAGCGAGTTGTTGAAGGACATCCTGGCATTTGCGAACGCCTGGCGGCAATCGGATGCGCACATCCTCATTGGCGTGGAGGAAGTCAAGGGCGGTCGAAGTATCGTTCGAGGTACCGCAACTCCGCTTCTTAACAGGAATTTGCAGCAATCCGTTCACAGTAAGACCAATCGCCCTGTCTCGTTTGCTTATTCAACTGAAAAACTAGATGGAAAAGCAATCGGAGTCATAACCGTACCTTTGCAGGATCGCCCACTTTTCCTTAAGAAAGACTTTGGAAATCTCAAAGCCAATGTTGTTTACATCAGACGCGGCGACACCACTGCTGAATCGGATCCGGATGAAGTGTTCCGCATGGGTACAGCAGCTGTTCCTTTGGCCGGTCAGCCCGTGCTAGAGCTTGAGTTAGTCGAACCCACCGCGCGCGACAGGCTTGGCACCGAAGTTCAATTGGAATCGATCTCAGTGGAACTCCCCCCAAAAGAGCAAATTCCGGTTTACGGTAGCCATTCTGCCGGAAC
>DATBEI010000084.1:0-3182 GCA_036269595.1 Candidatus Sulfotelmatobacter sp. | reverse complement strand
CGATCGGGCGTGATATCACGAGTATCGACTCCCAGATAGGATCCGCCGCCAGAGTCTTCGCTATAGAGAACATATGGATGGCCCTCCGGCTGCGCTCCAAGCTTGGCAGGCATGCCGGCAACCCCGACAAACAGGGCGGCTGTCGCCAAAAGCAGCGATTTTGTTTTCATGCTCCCCTCCCTACTGCGCACGGCGTATGTAAATATTGCCCATGGTGGTGCGAATCTTAAGCACCGGACCACCGCCGTTCAAATTTCCTTCTGCGGAAATCAGCTTCGGCTCCCACTGGCCACCTTCGGAAGAAACCCGTATCTCGGGAAAGTCGGTCATGATGTGGTGCCCGCTTGCCGCTTCTATGCTGGCGTGCAGAGTGACGTGCATGCTCGGCGCCAGAAATACCGTGATATCACCGGCGCCAGTTTCAAGTTGCGAATCGCTCGCTCCCGATGACGCAATGAACTTGGCCGTAATCGTTCCTGCGCCCGTCTCGACATTGGCCGCCGGCACGCCAAAGAGTTCAATGCTCCCGCCGCCGGTCTGCGCTCTTACCATGCCTGTGGCTGAACTCAGCTTCAGGCTGCCGCCGCCGGTTTCCATCGTCGCCCCCCCGCCCACCTCGCCGAGATCGATGCTCCCGCCGCCGGTCTCTGCTTTCACCTGCCCGGTGCATTTGTCGACATGAATGCTGCCACCGCCGGTTTGCAGCGAAGCCCCTTCAGCGCCCGAAACCAGCACCACATTGCCCCCGCCACTTTCTGCCACCACCTTGCCCTTGGCTGAACCTATGTGAATGGATCCTCCACCCGTGCGGACTTTCAGCTCACCACCGACATCGCCGACGTCGATTGAACCGCCGCCGGTTTCTGCACTGATCGCGCCACCAATGTCATCCAGATGAATTCCGCCGCCACCGCTTTCTGCTTCCAGACGGCCCGAAATGCCCGTGGTTACAATCTCTCCGCCTTCGGTTTCGACCTTTACCAGTTCCGTGTCGCGCGGAACTGTGACCGTGACGTCGGAGGAAAATTTGTGCGGCCGACCGCTTTGCCACTCACCGGTGATCCATGCCGTATCTCCACGGACATAGGCATTGATTTTGTAAGATTCGAATTGCCGCCGCGCTCGGTCTTCCGATCCCTCGTAGGACTTGTCCCGAATGACATACGAAATTCCCGATCCGCCTCCCTGCACTCGCACTGCGCCAAGCTCCACCTTAATGTGGAGATTACGCACGCCCGAAAGCGAGCCATTCACTACGTTTGTCCAGTAATTTCCTTCCTTCTGGATGGAAGTTTGCTGGGCCGCGCAAACTGTGGCAAGCAGCGCAACCAGCATTCCGATTTTGGTTAGAGTTTTTCGCATGGTTTATGTTTGGTTTCCTTAATTCATTTCCGGCAACTGCGCGATTAACATTCTCGCTTGTGACCGGATATATCGGTTTTCATCTTTCGCCGCCAGGTGCTGCAATACGATGCGCACACTGCTATCGGCACGCACCGGCACCAGCAAGCGCAAAGCTTCCACTCGAACTCCCGGATTTGCATCGGACATCAGCGACTCGAGCACCGCATCGCGAACCTGCGGATCCTCTTTGACGTACGGACCGAGGCTGTCCAGAGCTTTCAGCCGCACGCCGGTGTTGGTGTCATAGCGCAAGGCATATAGCAGGGCCTCGCGCACATGGAGGTTGTTTGGCTGCTGCGTGAGCAGGTCAACTGAGTCCATTCGGACCCCGGCATTAAAATTATTTCTGGCTGCGTACAAAAGAAGCTGCTGGATATTGGGATCGCTGAGCGAACCTCGGGCTTCCTGCGGAGAAACCGTTTCGTACTTAATCGTGACCTGTTTGGATCCCGGCTGCTGGGCAATCGAACTGATACCGCTGATGGATGCGAGAGAAGCCGGCGCGTTGGCCGGAGCGGGAGTTACTTCGATCGGGGCCTTAACCATTTGGTAAGTGGCGCCAATACCTCCCGCGAAGCCCGCGATGAAAATTGCCGCAGCCAGGGCCGGCGCGAACCGGACCTGATTGAGCCAGTGCACAGGGTCGAATATCAGTCGCGACCACCACCCGCCCTGCTCCGCCGATTCCAGCGCTTCCTGCAGACGCATGCGCGATGCGGCGAGAAAGCTCGGATTCGGCTCCCGCACCGGAAACTGCGCGAAATCAGCGCGGAACATCCTTACGGATTCGAGTTCGGCCGCGCAATCCTTGCACCGCACCACGTGCTGCTCCAGTTCATGACGAGCATCGTCGGGCAGCTCATCGTAAACATAGAGCAGAACGTTTTGTTGGACCCATTCGCATTTCATAATCGCCTCATTGTTTGACGGGCGAGCCGCCCGTCGCTCCACAACCCTCTTTTCGAAATCATGCCGTCCCGGGGACGGCACGGACAGCCGAGGGCGGCTGTCCCCACACAAGAACCCTCATCTCATATCCGCCAGCGTCGCGCGCAACTTTTGCGTCGCACGAAACAGCGTGTTCTTCGCCGTCTCTTCCGTTGTGTTCAACATTTCGCCGACGGTCCGTAATTTCAGCCCTTGATAATGTTTCAGCTCGAAGACGACGCGTTCCCGCGGCGTCAACTTTTCCAGCGCGCGTGAAATCCTGCCGCCCAACTCTCGCCGCATCAGATCACGTTCTGGATTCGCTCCGCTTCGCCCATCTGCCACTTGTGCCAGCAGATCGTATTGCTCACCTTCCGAGTCCACGACCACCGGCGCATCTTCTTTTCGCACCTGCTTCTTGCGGATGTTGTCCAAACATAAATTCGTTACGATCCGGTAGATCCAGGTGTAAAACGAACACTCGAAACGGAAGCGCCCAATGTTCTTGTAGGCCTTCAAAAAAGCTTCCTGATAAACGTCCTGGGCCTCGTGCTCGGTTCCGGTCAAGTGCAGCGCCAGGCGGAGCACTGCCTGGTCGTAGTGACGCACCAGTTCCTCAAACGCGGAGCGGTTGCCGCGTTGCGCTTCGCGCACCAGGAGCGTGTCGTCGATACGGCTCTGACTCAACATGTGGACTCGGGTTAGGGGCTGCCGTGTTCCACTGCTTCGTTCCACCCTTGCGACAAGCTCAGGGCGTGCCTGGCCTCGAACTCGATCCGGATGAGAACACTTGCCAACCGGAAATTGTACTGCCCACGCATCGGCCGGCATCTCTTTTATCCTTGGTCGCC
>DATBEI010000261.1:0-6158 GCA_036269595.1 Candidatus Sulfotelmatobacter sp. | reverse complement strand
TTGAAGGGGAATTGCCGCACTGACTTCTCAGTCTGGTTCGCCGTTTTCAGGGTAACATCCACCCGGCGATTGCTAGCCAGCTTGATCACACCCAGCCGCAGCAGCGCTCGATGACGCTCTTCCGTCGTCAGTTCCGGGTTGTTCTCCACCGAAGCCCTGACTTCGTCAGTCGTCAGGTTACGCTGCTTGCCGTATGCGACGGTCTCGATAGCGGAATCCGGTATGCCCTGCGCCACGAGATAGGCCTTCACGCTGGCTACGCGACGTTCGGTCAGTTTCTGGTTGAAGGCGTCCGTACCGCGCATATCAGCGTGGCCCTCAAGAGTAAGGTGTGCGTCTGGCTTGGACTGGAGATAAGCCTTAAAGTCCGTGGCCAGAGCTTGGAGAGTCCTCTGCTGGCTCGGGACCAATCCCGCGCCGGGACGATCCGTAGCCGGCTGAGCGGTTGGGTAGTAAATGCTGTGCAGAGCCAGCCGCGCCTCCAGAACCTCGATCTGAGGATTCGCCGGAGGATTCTCGACAGTTACCTGGGTTGAACCCTGACTGTTCAGCCCGCGCGAATCGGTACAGGTCGCGGTCGCAGTTACGGTGCCAGGCGCTGCTCCGTTGGTGCTCAGAGTAGCCGAGTTGCCATTGCCGGTGATCGTGCCGCCGGTGGCCGTCCAGTTAGCCACGGATACAGGAACGCCGT
This sequence comes from Candidatus Sulfotelmatobacter sp., assembly GCA_036269595.1. Taxonomy (GTDB): domain Bacteria; phylum Acidobacteriota; class Terriglobia; order Terriglobales; family Acidobacteriaceae; genus Sulfotelmatobacter. The sequence continues at coordinate 5,467 of DATBEI010000261.1, read as the reverse complement.
CAGGACTTGTGCAGTTGGCGGTCAATGTTACAGTTCCGCCGGGCTGAACGCTGGTCGGACTTGCCGAAATCGACATCGTCGGCGGATTCTTCGGGGGCAACGGCTTTACCGTGTAGTTTGCCGAGCAACTGGCCACGTTGTTACTTTTCATGCGCGGATCAGTCACGTGCGCAGTGACTGCATAAGATCCGGGGGCTGCATTCGTAGTATTGATGGTGGCCGTTGCATCCTTTCCCGTTACTTGGCCGCCATTGGTGCTCCATTCGTAGGTGACAGTGTGCTTCGGATTGAAGTTGCTGGGAGTAGCCGTCGCCGTAATCGGTTCACCAACCATTACTTCCGACGGTTGAACCGAACAAGCTGCGGTTGGAGCGACTGCCTCCGAGATGCCAAAGTTGAATACGATGCCAGTGCGCAATCTCGCCCCTTCAAAGGTAGGACGGCGGAGTGAAGCGGCTTCCGGCCCGGCCAGATTTGCAAAATTGTGCCGTCCCCAAACGTAGTCGGCTTCAAATAGGCGCCAGGCAAACTTCTTCGAGAAAGGAATATCCATGCCACCACCCAGGATGGCGCCGATCCCGTTATGCGTAACCGCGCCGCCGTCGTAACTCAAGCGATTCAGTCCCGGCATTGCATGGAGAAAGAAGTTGAAGGAATCCGTACGAACCATAAATCGCGGTCCGACGGAGGCGGTGAATACATTGGCATCCAGGTTGGAGTGCCAGTTGTACCCAAGATCGCCTTCAATCGCCCAATAACGATTGAAATTCTTCGCCAGCGCCCCGCCGAAGCCTTTTGGCATATCCGGAAGAGCGATCGAGAACGGGCTCGCGGGATTGCTGCCCGCAGCCGGAACATTGTCGCCATCCGCTTGCTGATACTGATAGCCGATAAAAGCATCCCACTTGGGGTAGGAATCGCTTTGGGCGAATCCGGAAGCGGAAATGAGACAAACTGTTATAAGAGCTGCCAGACAGCCGACGGACCAGCCAGACCGATAGCCTTTGCGATTCATCATGAAATCCTCCGAAATATGTTCGTCGCGTGCTCGTCCCAGTAACGAGATGTCGTAGATGACGAGCTGTCTTTCCAGAGCAGTGGAAGACGAGGTCTTTTGGAACGAAAAATTCTATCGCACTGCTGCTCAAAGCGAAAGTATCAGGCGGAAGCGATTGCCGTTTCAGCTAAACGTCAACCATCCTCTCGTCTCAAGTTGAAATCGGCAATCCTGGCGAAATGGGGAACATGCCTATCGAGACCTTGCCGTGGGGGAAGCAGGCCGCGTATCGTGAGACATCGGTCTGATTGCGGCTTCGCTCGCAATGAGGATCAAAACTGCCGACGGCGGCAGAAACAACATCCATGAGCCACGAAAAAATACTGATTGTCGAAGACGAAGAGAACGAACGATCCGGACTGGCGGAACTGGTGTCTTCCTGGGGATTTCGCGTGGATACTGCCCGCGATGGCGCCGAAGGCCTGGAGAAGGCAACCCAATGGGGACCGTCAATCGTCATAACCGACCTGAAAATGCCGCGCATGGGTGGGCTCGAATTGCTGGGCCATCTTGCGGAACAGGCGACGACGATCGCCGTGATCCTGGTAACGGCTCAAGGAACCATCGACAGCGCGGTCCAAGCCATGCGGATGGGAGCCTACGACTACATCACGAAGCCCATTGATACCAACCGGCTACGAACGATTCTTGGTAATGCGTCGGCGCTACTCGGGACCCGCGCTGAACTAGAGGCAACGCGGCGCCGATTGCGGGATGTGGGATCGCTGGGGCGGTTGAATGGTGCGTCACGCAAGATGCAGGAAATCTTCCGCCTGATTGAAATGGTTGCGCCCAGCACCGCCTCGGTATTGATCACAGGCGCCAGCGGCACCGGAAAAGAACTGGTTGCGCGCACCATCCATGAACTGAGTCCGCGCAAGGATCGACCCTTCGTTGCCATTAACTGCGCGGCGATTCCCGAGACCTTGATGGAAAGCGAGATCTTCGGCCACGAAAAAGGGGCTTTCACAGGCGCGCTCGAACGCCGCACTGGTTGCTTCGAACTGGCCGAAGGGGGAACCTTGTTGCTGGATGAGATTGGCGAGATGCCCATTGGAACCCAAGCCAAACTGTTGCGCGTTCTGGAAGATCGCAAACTGCGGCGCTTGGGCAGCAAGGTGGAGACATCGGTGGATGTGCGGGTGCTCGCGGCCACCAATAAAGTGCCTGACGAGGCGGTTTCCAGGGGCGAATTGCGCAGCGACCTGTATTACCGGCTGAATGTGTTCAACATTCATATGCCTCCTTTGCGCGAGCATAAAGAGGACATTGCCGCACTCGTCGAACTATTACTAGTGGAGATGAGCAACAAGCACGGCCGTAAGGTTGGGGCCGTGAGCGAGGCTGTGCTCAATCAGTTCAATCAATATTCCTGGCCAGGGAATGTGCGCGAATTGCGCAATACGATTGAGCGGGCAGTGATCGTCTGCGATGCCGGAGTCATTGAAACCAAGCATCTGCCTCCCGGTTTTGGACAGGCTCCGCTCCGCACCGCCGCCAATGATCCCGACGCGGTTCGTTTGGGCGTGGGCACCACCGTGGAAGAAGCTGAGAAGATGCTGATTCTAAAGACCCTGGAAGCGACCAGTAATAACAAGACGCGCGCCGCGGAAATACTGGGAATTAGCCTGAAAACCCTTCATAATAAGTTGAAGGAATACGGAAGTGCCGCCGCGGAAACAGTTCCCGGCAAAGAGGAAGTACCCAGCAGCTAGGCTTCCTCGCATAGTTGTGGATCGAGTTCCCTCCCTTCGCTTACATGTTGCGACGAAAAACCATCATCGTGCTGGTCATCACTCTCATGGTGGCGACCATGGTTACTGCGTTCTCGGTGCTCTACATCTCCCAGATTCTGCGGTTGCGCATTACCAATGCAAGGGACACAGCGATCAGTCTGACGCACCAGTTGGCCTATGCCGCTTCGAATGCTGTCCCCGACTTCAGCAGCACATCGATCGACACGAGCAATGCTGTAGCCGTCCGCCGAGCCTTGGCCGATTATGTGCAAACCGACGTCGCCCTGAATAATCTTCTGCAATCCGATCCCGGCGATTGGCGGTTCATTTACGACGTATCGATTGTCGACGTTAACGGCAGGGCTCTGCTCCATACCAACGCCAGCCTGGTGGGCAAAGCAATTCCTAAGCGACCCGACTTCCAAGAGGTAGTCAATGCCCGCTTCCGGGAACAGATGCGATTGGTCTTCAGTCCGGCCGAAGTGTACGACGTCAGTTACCCGCTGGACTTGAACGGCGAGCCTTTCGGCACAATTCGTATCGGCGTGCAAACCGTTTTTCTAAAGAGTGAAGTGCAGGCCCGGCTCATGCGGTCCGCCTACGTTTCGGTGACGCTGATTTTTGTTTCTCTGTTTCTGGCTGCGGGAATTTCCAATCTGGCGCTGGGTCCGCTGAAAAAAATCAGCCGTAATCTCGATAGTGTGAGTGCCGGAGACGCGGAAGCGCTCTACGGAGACGAAACTCGGCAGGACGAATATGGTTTGGTCTCGCTGAAAATCGCCAACCTGGGACGGCAGATTCGCGATAGCCGCGAAATTTTCTCGGCCCTCAAGGACAACGTCGATCAGCTCATGTCAAAGCTGCAGGATGGCTTGATGCTGTTCGCGCGCGACTCCCGTGTCGTCCTGGTGAGCGCCCCGGTGGAAGCTTTTCTGGGGCGGCCCCGTACAGAACTTCTCGGACGTACCGTCCATGAAGTCTTTGACCGCAATTCCCTTCTGGGCAGCGCGCTGCTGGAAGCTTTTGAGCGCAGGCGTCCGCTGTCACAGCGCGAATTTGAGGCCGCAGGCGGAAAGCGCGTGCAAGTGTCGCTCGACTTCGTGCAGGAAAGAAATTCTCAGATCGGCGCTCTTCTGATCATGCGGGATACGGAATCGGTGCGGCGCATTGGCGACGAGATTGAAATGTCCCGCCGCCTTTCTGCCAGTGGACGTCTCACACGCGGCGTGGCCCACGAAGTCAAGAATCCCATCAATGCGATCGTGCTTCACCTGCAATTGCTCCGGAATAAACTGGCACAGCAAGAACCGGATACGCGCCGCCACATGGATATCATCGACACTGAAATCCGCCGCCTGGATCGCGTGGTGCAGACACTGGTCGACTTTACCCGTCCGCGCGATCTTCATCTCGAAGAGGTCGATCTGCGCCGGCTGATGGAGGAAGTCGCGCAATTGGCCGCTCCAGATGCGGAGCAGCATGGCGTTACCATTGACCGTCAGATGCCGGAACAGCGACTGCCGGTCAAGGTTGACGTGGATCTGATGAAACAGGCTCTGCTCAACGTCGTAATCAACGGCGTTCAGGCTATGCCTCAGGGAGGACTGCTCGCGATTTCAGCGCGCCGGGAAAATGGCGCAGTCGTAGCCGAGATTCGCGATGAAGGCGGCGGAATTCCCCGAGACGTTCAAGAGAAAATTTTCGAACTGTATTTCACTACGAAAAAAGATGGAAGCGGCATCGGCCTGGCCCAGACTTATCAGATCTTGCAATGGCATTACGGTTCGGTGGACTTCGAATCCACGGAAGGGATTGGAACTGTTTTTCGCTTTAACATTCCTTCAGCTGCAGCTGAACAAGAACCCGGCACCGACTATGCCGCCGCCGCGCGAGTGGACAAGGCAAAGATTCATTCGTAGAACGTTCGGATAGGCGCGGCGTGACGTAGAATCGGGATGTCTTCCGTCGCTCGGCGCACTTAAAGAATTGAAATGGGCGTCGCGTTAGTTCGTGGAACTTGGGCATGACTCTGAGAGCACTTCTTCTCATCCTGCTTTCTTGTGTGGTTCCGGCTCTGCCGGTGGTTGGAGGGGACCAGTCCGCTCCGCCATCCGCAGCTGCGAATGCCGAAGGAACCGCCAGCCAAGACGCAACCCAGTCCTCGCCGAGCACGTCCCCACCTCAGGCAGCGCCCGCGACACCGGCAAAGAAGCCTTCCGATCAAAATGCGACTAAGACGACCAAGCGGCGTCCGAAGAAGAAAACAGCTTCCTCCAACTGCGGCAGCGCTTCGGCGACTGCGAGCAACTCGGGATCAGCTACGGCGCCCTCTTCAACAGCAAGTCCATCGACCAACTGTCCTCCAGCGAAGGTCATCGTGCGGCAGGGCGGAACTTCGGATAACAGCATCCAGTTAGCCGGGGCGGGACCCGGAACATCGGCGAACCAGAAGGACACGGCCAATCAAATGTTGGCGGCGACGGAATCAAACCTTAAGAAAATTTCCGCCCAGCAACTCAGTTCGGACCAGCAACAGATGGTCAGTCAGATCCGGCAGTTCATGGAGCAATCGAAGGCTGCAGTCGGCGACGGCGATCTCGAACGCGCCCGCACGCTAGCGTGGAAAGCTCAAGTGCTCTCCGAGGAACTAGTTAAGCCGGCACAATAACCATTC
>DATBEI010000036.1:0-19636 GCA_036269595.1 Candidatus Sulfotelmatobacter sp. | reverse complement strand
AATACGTCCTTCGCCTACGCCGTTGGCGGCGGCCTGGATTATCGGCTGCTTGGTCCGCTTGGCGCGCGCGTGGAAGGCGACTACTTGCGCACCGACTTCTTCGGTTCGACGCAGAATAACTTTCGGTTAGCGTTAGGCGCGGTGTTTCGATTTTGAATTGATGATTGATGATTGTTGATTGAAAACCTTCTCGCTCTCCGATTTTGCGTTTCAATCAACAATCAGAAATCAACAATCAACAATCGTCAGCTAGGCCCGCGGAACTCCGTCCGCCTCCGACGCCCAATACTTGTGGTCCCGCAGGAAGTACTTTTCGTTCCAATAATTCATTGCGGTCCAAAGGAACAGCCAGCCTACGCGCAGGTGTCCCATCTTTTTGAAGCGGCGGTTGGTGGTGTAGACGCCGCCGCGCACAATCGCGAAGCGTTTGCGCTCGACTTGCTGGCTCAGGCGGTAATCCTCGGCGAATAAGATCTGCTCATGAAATCCGCCGAGTTCCCAGAATTTCTTGCGGTCAAAAAGCATGAACATTCCTGTGGCGAAGGGACGGTGCAGGTACGACAGGTACTGAAAGAAATCGTTGCCCATGTAAAAGGCCTTATCGAGCCAGCTACCTTCGGCGCACAAAACGTTGGTGGTGATGCAGTGCAATTCCTTGCCCTTGGCTAGTTCTACGCAGCGCCGCACCAGCGAGCGGTCGGCGAGTTCGATGTCGGCATCCAGAAAAAGGACGTAGGGAGTGTCAGCCTGCCCTGCGCCCAGGTTGCGTCCCACAGACGGCATGCCGCCGCGAATCACGCTCACGTTCAGGCGATCGCGAAAACTAAGCACGACCTCCGGAGTTCCGTCGGTTGAGTTCGCATCAGCGACTAAGACTCTCGTACTCGACATCTTCGAGTAATCCTGATTCGTCAGCGAGGTCAGCAACCGCGGGATCAACTTCGCCTCGTTCTTCGCCGGAATCACGATCGTCAACTCGTTGGCGGTGCTCTTGTCCGTCGGAGTCATGCTCCCGGATTTCAGGCTTGTCATAGGCATCGTTGTCGTAGACCTGCTCGTCATATACATGGATTTCGACCCCCTGTTCGTCGATCGTCAGGTAAGTGAGCCGCGAATCGACCCACCCGCCGGAGTTGTAGTAGTGAATCCCGTTACGCTCGATGTGAATTGCTTGGTGCGTATGCCCGCAGAAAATGCGGTCCGCGCGATGCTGCGCTGCGTAGGAGAGCGCACCCGCAGCCACTTTCGGCGACATGCGCAGCCAGCGGGTGTTGAGCCGGTCGATGAGACGCGCGATCGGTTTCCCTTTTAGATCCATCTTCTGCAGCCGCAGGTAGAGTGATGTTCCCCACTGGCTGAGCCGCATCCGGTTTACCTGAAAGCCGTCGAATTGGTGGCCGTGAATCGCAAAGTGCCGCAGCCCGCCGTACTGCCACGCGTACCGCTGGTAGACGCGGACGCCGACCAGGTGCGACATGATGTTGGCCAGGCCGTGATCGTGATTGCCTTCCACCCACACGACTTCGATGTTGCGCTTGGGATTGGAAAGCTTGCGAATGTAGCCGAGAAACTTCCAGTGATCTTTGGTCAGGCGGGCAAAGTTAAGGTCGGCAAAAATGTCACCCAGCAGAATCAGCCGCTGGAAGCGGTTCTGCTTGAGCACGCGCGTAGCCTCGCGCGCATGACTCGTCTCTGCACCCAGGTGCAGGTCGGAAAGGATCAGCGTGTTGTACACGGGCAGATCCATACTCCGGTTGTAACTGGCGAATGTTACGGAGTGATGAACGCTGCATCAATTTTGGTGCATAGGTAACTACGGAAGTAACCATTGCTTTCACCAAAAGCTCCCTAGCAGGCTGCTGAAAACATTTTTCCCTCGCCCGATTTCACTTCGGCGGCTAAACCGTTGCTGATTTCGCGAAACTACGGCGCAGCTCCAAGCCGCGCCTTTTCAAAACTTGATCGCGATCTTGAGTCTTCAGCAGCTCCCTAGGGAATGTCTTTCAACTTCTAGTTACTGTGGCGGCCGCGCTGTCCCGTCTCCATTGCCGTGCTGGTCAGGGTCGGGCTCCTGCTCGAGTTCGTCGAGCTTGTTTTTCTGGTCTGTATTGAGGATGGGGCGAGTTTGCTTGTCGGCCTTGTCGCGCACGCTTTTCATTTTGTCGTGGCGCACCTGTTCGGACAGGGTCGTGTCGCGCATGACATTCTGCCAACCTTCCAGCATTCGTTGGAGGATGGGCCTGATTTTTACCTGCTGCTGGGCGGTCAGGTCAAGCCTCTCGGTCAGCATTTTCAGGTGTTGGTCGACTGACGGCATGGTATCTGGAGCTCCGTTTTGGCTTTGACCTTGTTCTGCGCCATGAATGCGGGCACCAGCGGCGTGTGTTGCGGCTAACGTCAGCGAAACCGTCAACGTCATCCCAATAGCGAGTGAACGGAAGTGATTCATAGACTTTCTCCTTTGTAGCAGCGGTTTGTCATATTATTCGCAATGTAGCAATCAGGGGCCGGCCAGTCGAGCCGAGTTTTGAGTTGTTGAACAAAGGGGCCGTCGATGTCCGGGAATGAGCGCTCCAAAATGCGGGAACGCCCGACGCAAGGAAGTCAGCGAAAGCGAAAGCTCGATCAGCGCACCCGGCGCACACACGATCGTCTTGGCATGGCGCTGTTGGAGTTGATGGTCGAGAAGCCTATGGATGAGGTCACGGTGCAGGAGGTACTGGATCGTGCTTCGGTGGGACGTTCCACTTTTTATCTTCACTTCCGCGACAAGAATGACCTGCTGCTCAGCCAGTTGGAAGTGTTTCTCGCAACCATGAGCAACATGCTGAGCCTTCACCAGGAAAAATCGCACCGAGTTGTTCCCGTGGAAGAGATGTTTGCGCACATAGGCGGACAGAATAAAATCTGGCGCGCGCTCGTCGACTGCGGCCGTCTCCAGGATTTTCTCGATCTCGCGCAAGGCTACTTTGCCCGGGGAATCGAACGGCGACTGAGGGAATCCAATCGACTCTCAAAGCTGCCGCAACCGGAATTAGCTGCTCATGCCGTGGCGCTCGCGGGGAGTTTGCTGTCGCTGCTACGATGGTGGATTGATCGCGGCGCGAAAGAGCGGCCGCGTGAACTGGACAAACTATTTCATCGGATGGTTTGGAACGGTCTCGGGTGGTCGACTGACCAAGCAGCACCAGAAGCCCAGCGAATGCGTTGAGTTCGCTCCTGGCCACGGCGTTCCCACTTTGCCTTCTTATCCTTCCATCTGCGAAACTGAGCCTTACCCCTCACCACTGGAAACTGAGAACCGAGAACTGAGAACTGCCTCATGGGCCGCATTCACGTACTCTCCGAGACCGTTGCCAACCAGATCGCCGCCGGGGAGGTGGTGGAGCGGCCTGCCTCGGTGGTGAAGGAGATGCTGGAGAATGCGCTCGACGCCGGGGCCACGCGCATCAAGATCAGCGTGGAGGCGGGCGGCAAGAAACTGATCCAGATCACCGACAACGGATGCGGCATGGTACGCGACGACGCCATGCTCGCCTTCGAGCGCCATGCAACTTCGAAACTTAAGAATGCCGAGGACCTGCTGAGCGTGGCCACGCTGGGATTTCGCGGCGAAGCCCTGCCCTCGATTGCGTCGGTCTCGCGGCTACGCCTGGAGACGCGGGCGGAAGAAGAAGCCGCGGGAACAGTGATCGAAATCAATGGCGGGAAAATCGCCCGCGTGGAAGAGGCCGGACTGCCGCTAGGAACTTCGATCACGGTGCGCGATCTTTTTTTCAACACTCCGGCGCGCAAGAAATTTCTCAAGGCGGAATCGACGGAACTGTCGCACATCGCTTCGCTGGTCACGCACTACGCGTTGGCGCATCCCGAAAAACATTTTGAGTTGCACTCGGCGACCAATGCCATGCTGGTAGCACCTCCGGTAGCGGGATACAGCGAGCGCGTCTACCAGGTATTCGGCAAGGAAACGCTGGACCAGTTGATTCCCGTGGCCGCGCGGCAAGCACTGGAACGCGTGGGACTGCCGCAGCCCCCGCCATGGCGTCGCAAGGAAGAAGAGGACGAGGGAGAAACGCAAGTTTCGAAAGATCCGGGCGAGATGCGGATTCACGGCTTCGTCTCGAAGCCCGAAATCCAAAAGCTAAACCGCAATTCGATTTTCGTCTTCGTCAACGGACGCCTAATTCGCGACCGCCTGGTTCAGCACGCGCTCACCGAGGCTTACCGCAACATCATTCCGCCAACGGTTTATCCGGTGGTGCTGCTGTTCCTGGAAATGCCGGCCGCGGAGGTCGATGTGAACGTGCATCCTTCGAAAACGGAGGTACGCTTCCGCCAGCAAAGCGTGATGCATGACTTCGTGCGCGACTCGGTGCGCGCTGCTCTGATGAAGGCGCGCCCGGTGCCGCAGTTCATGACCGAGATTCGCGCCCATGCGACGGCAAGCACATCGCTCACACCGGGCGCGCTCACACCCGGAGCAGGCTGGGAGCCTTCAACCGACGCCGGGCTGCGCACATCTGGCGTAGGCATTCCACAGGACGGATGGCAGGAAGCGGAAGTCGCCGCTTCTGGAGGATTCGCATTGCAGGCCCCGGCGCCACCGTCCGTTTCCGCGCGATTCCAGTTCGACGGCGGAATCGCGGTTGAGGCCAACGCGGCAGTTTCGTTAGCGCGCGAGACGCAATTCGTTCCCGACCACGGCTGCGCTCCCGCGCTCGACACGAGCGAAGAGGAGCCTACGCTCTCGTCCCTGGGCACGCTGAGGCCGCTCGGCCAGATTCGCAATTCCTTCATCCTCGCCGTAAACGAAGACGGTTTGTGGATCGTCGACCAGCACGTGGCCCACGAACGCGTTTTGTTTGAACGCGTGCTGAAGCAGCGCGCCGCGCAGAAAGTTGAAAGCCAGCGTCTGTTGATGCCGATCGTGATCGAGTTGTCACCCGCACAGCAGGCGGTGTTCGCCGAGATTTCCGACGAGTTGCAGCACAACGGATTCGAAGCCGAGCCTTTTGGCGCGCGCAGCGTGGCTGTGAAAGTCGCGCCGGCGGGGATCGAAGCGGCGGCGGTAGAAGACATGTTGCAAGAACTGCTGGATCAGTTCTCCCGGGAAGAGCAGTCGCTGAACCTGGAAAAGATTCGCGCACGCATCGCTGCGTCGATCGCGTGCCACGCCGCCATCAAGGTCAACATGCCGCTCGAGCAAAATAAAATGGAATGGCTGCTCGCCGAACTAGCCAAGACCGATCACCCAATGTCTTGCCCGCACGGCCGGCCGGTGGTGCTGCGGTATTCTGTAAAGGACATTCAGAAGGCGTTCAAGAGGATCTAGCTTTCAGCTTTCAGCTTTCAGCTTTCAGCTGTCAGCTTTCAGCTCTCAGCTGTCAGTAAAATCGAATCTGTTTTGCTGAAAGCTGATGGCTGAGACCTGGCAGCTTCTTATGATCGAACAGGAACTGCAACAACTGCGACGCCAGAAGTGGCGACTGGAGGGCAAGGCCATCCGGACGATCGAGCAGGCGCGAGCCTTTCTCGAAGAGGTCGGGTTCTGCCTGATGTATCCCAAGCGTCCTGCGGTGCTGGTGCCGACTTTTATTGGAGCGTTCGTCGGATCGGACGAGCGATTGCCGGGATGGCGACATGCGTTTCAGGACCCGCGTGCGGCCGAGGCGACCGAACTGATGGTGCGGCTGCTGCGGGAGCGCGCAGCGTTTGAGGCCAATCTGTTCGAGGAGAACAACGGATTTCTCATCGCGGCGCCGGTGTTTCCTTATTTTTATGCGCTCATCGGGGAACGCAATCCGAAGCAGGCGCCGAAAGCAGGGTCGCGATCGCCGTATTCGGCGCTGGCTTGCGACGCGTTTGAATTGATCGCGCGCGAGGGCCCCATCTCAAAGCAGAAGATGCAGGAAGTGCTGGGCGGAAGCGTGTCGTTCGCGGCGCTGGACGGCGCGCTCGGAGAGTTGTGGTCGAAGCTGCGGATCACGCGAGTGGATTACAAACCCAGCGAAGGCTCCGTCTGGGATGTGCTCTATCGGTGGGCGCCGGACGCGGTGAAAGAGGGCGTGGGCCTTTCTGTGCAGGAGGCGCTTACCGCGCTGATCTCGAAATATCTCGACTCGGTGATTGCGATCGAGCAGGCAGAATTGGAAATTTTCTTCGGCAACTTCATTGCGCGCTCGAAAGTAAAGGATGCGGTCAATGCGCTGCTGGCGGCGCGAGAATTAAGTTTCGTGCACGTGAGTGGACGATCGATGCTGCAGATCACGCCGGAGAAAGTGGCGGCAACACCGGGGGCGCAGCCTGCGGTCATCGCTCCAGCAAGGGCACGTCGCCTGGCAACTGAACGACGACCACGGGGGCTAAAGCCCGGTAGCGACTCTCGCTATACGCGGCGCTGAAAGCGCCGCTCTTCCACGGCGCGTTACTGAACCATGTCTGCCGATTCCCATCTCAAACTCTATCGCGGACGGCTCGCGCCTTCGCCGACTGGACTGCTGCACCTCGGCCATGCGCGCACGTTTTGGACGGCGGCGCAGCGAGCGGCGGAGCATGGCGGGAAACTGACCTTGCGAAACGAGGATTTGGATGAGCAGCGCTGCCGCCCCGAGTTCGTCGACGCCATGATGGAAGATTTGCGCTGGCTTGGCATTGAGTGGGCGGAGGGGCCGGATTGCGGAGGGCCTGCCGGTCCTTACACGCAAAGTAAGCGGCGGGGATTTTATTTAGACGCGTGGCGGAAGCTGCGCGAGCGAGGAATGATTTATCCGTGCACATGCTCGCGCAAGGATGTGGCGCAGGCTGTGGGGGCTCCGAATGATTTGGATGATGAGCCGGTTTATTCGGGGCGGTGCCGGCCGCCCAGAACGCAGCGGAGCTTCGCTCCGCCCGGCCGGGTCGAAGACCCGGCCCCACACGAGCCATGTGGCGACAGCCGCCTCGGCTGTTCCGCGACGGCGGAGCCGGGAGAAGCCTTCAATCCCGCCGGGGCGAACTGGCGATTTCGGGTTCCGGATGGCGAGGAGATCGGGTTCACCGATGTGCATCTGGGACCGCAGCGGATGGTCGCAGGGCGCGATTTTGGCGACTTCATCGTGTGGCGCAAAGATGATGTGCCGGCTTACCAGCTGGCTGTCGTCGTCGACGATGCGGCGATGGGGATCACGGAAGTGGTGCGAGGCGCGGATCTTCTGAAGTCGACGGCGCGGCAGATTCTTCTGTTTCGGGCGCTGGGTCTGCGGGCGCCGGAGTTTTATCACTGCGATCTGATCCGCGACTCGAACGGCGTGCGGCTGGCCAAGCGGCATGATTCGCTGAGTATTCGGAAACTTCGGGAGCTCGGGAGGACGGCCGAGCAAGTGCGGTCGGGGGCGGCAGGAATGATTTCTTCAGGCGGGGAGCTCGGCGAGGGTTCCATATGATTGCGCCAGCAGGAAGCGCAACCCCAGCGGCTAAAGCCGCAAGCCTTTCTGACGCTTTACGGCGCGGCTGAAGCCATGCCCTTCCACAAATGCCTCTTCATAAATGGCGCTTCAAACGACCGTGCCCAAACTCCTTTCCCAGACGCGTCTTTGAAGGCCGCTTTCGACGGCCATTCCACGGCACTTCCTTCTCAAGACTTTTCAGCATCAACGTGTACAATCTTTTACTTCGCATGCCTGACGCGGAACATACCTCACCAAAACATGACTGACCCGGGAAAAGATCAGCCTTCTCGCAAATTGACCATTGCCATCGACGGGCCGGCGGGCGCCGGAAAGAGCACCATCGCTTCGCGGCTAGCGCGGAAGCTGGGCTACGTGAATCTGGAGAGTGGGGCCATGTATCGCGCGCTGGCTCTTAAGGCCATTGAGAACGACGCCTCGTTCGAAGATGAAGCGGCGCTGGTGAAACTGGCGCAGGAGGCGCGCATTCGGTTGGAGCCGACGATCGGCGGAAACCGCACGTTGCTCGATGGACGGGACGTTTCATCGCGGATTCGCGAGCGGGACGTGTCGGAGGCAGCCTCGCGGGTTTCGGTGCATCCCCAGGTCCGGCAGTGGATGGTAGCCCGGCAGCGCGAGATGGGCGCGGGCGGCGGCGTCGTAATGGAAGGACGTGACATTGGGACGCAGGTTTTTCCGGACGCCGACTTGAAGATTTTTCTGGATGCTGACCCGGTCGTGCGAGAGCAGCGGCGCATGGCTCAGCAGAAAATCAAAGGGGATGTCGCCGCGAACGTAGCGGCGGATTTGCGCGAGCGCGACCGCAGGGATCGCACGCGCGCGGCGTCTCCGCTGGTGGCTGCGAAGGATGCAGTGGTGATTAATTCATCTTCGTTGAGCGAGGATGAGGTGCTGGCACAGGTGGAGAAACTGGTCGGCGAGAAGAGAGGGCAGTGATTTGGTGATTTGGTGATTTGGTGATTGGGTGATTGGGTGATTGGGTGATTCGGTGATTGGGTGATTTGTGATTTTGTGATTTGTGATTTGGCCAGAGACTTGGTGGCACGACAAATAGTTCCAAACGCTCGGTCAGGGCAGGCGCTCGCGGGACGGCCGAGGCGGCTGTCCCGACATGAGCATTGTTAGTTCTCGGTTGGTTCTACGTTTTCTTTTGGTGCGTGTAGGGCCTTGGCAGGCTTCGGAGGCTCTGGCGGTTTGGGCGGCTGCGAGCTGGCTTTGCGGATCTCGATGCCGTCATGCTCGTTGTTGAGAACGATGTGCGAGGTGGCGTTGCCGATGCTGCCGCTGGCCCTGGCCTCGTGCTCGTCGTTGCTGACTTTCAATTCCGGAAAGTCGGACTGAATCTCGCCGTCGCGGGTATGCGCGTCGAGGCGGAACGCCGCCTTATCGGGCAAGCTCAGCTGAATGTCACCGTTGCGGTTATCGATTTGAATGTTTCCCAAAGTGCGCATTCCCACCTCAATCGCACCATTGTCATTCTGCAGCCGCACATCGCCGGAAACCTGCTCGAGCCGTATGTTTTTGGATCGCGTCGTCAGGTGCAGGGGCCCGGTAATCTCCTGCGCGTGAAGTTCGTCGGAGTCGAGATCGAGCGTGCCTTCAATGCGCGAGAACTCCATGTCGGTGCGCGCGGACTTAAAAATCACCGTTTTGGTGATCCGCGCGAGCTTGATGCTCTCCTGGAAATCGCCGTCAAGTTGAACTCCGCCCTTTATGTCGGCAACCGAGACTTCGTTCACCCGGCCTTCAACGTGGACGTCGCCGGCAATCTGTTCGACCTTTATCGAGCCCTTTTCCTGGTTGACCTTGACGTTGCCGTTTACATCTTCGACGCTGGTGTCGGAGTGCTGGGCGGCGATGTCGACGTTGCCATCGCGGCCGGAAAGATTTACATCACCGTGCCGTGAAACGATCGAGACCTGCGCTTTGCGGGGCAGCGAAATATCGAGATCGGTCGCCACGGGGTGATCTCCCGCGGCCTCAACCTTGGCGTCGAGCGTCACCAGGCCGCTGATTACGGTAATGGTGGGCTTGGTCTCGTTGTTGTATTTGTCGGCGTCGTTCTGATTGTCGGCGCCTACGCGCTTGCGCACGACGACGGTAATCTTGTTGTCATCCGAGGGACGCACAGTGACGGCTCCGTGCGTATCGATAATCTTCAGGTTGGCGCCGGCCGGATAATCCTGCTGCAGGTTATCGTTAAAGTTGAAGCTCTGCCCGAAGATGTCGCCGAAGTCGTTGTCGTCCCAGTTGAATTGATCGTGCAGGCCCGACCAGTTGACGTGTTCGAGTTGGGTCGCGATCAGGCCGAATACGACGATCATGACGACCAGGACAATACCTCCACCACCGATGCCCGAAGCGCGATAACCTTCGTGCTGCGCGCGCAGATGTTCGACAAGTTTGATCACTCCCCACAAGATGAGCAGCGCAGGCCAGTAATTGGCGAACAAGTGCGCCAGCCTGCCGAGGGACAACAGGTGCATGGTCGCCATCAGAAAGACGACGCCCATGATGATTAGAACAAACGGCCCGGCAATCGAGCGTCGACGATGTGGCGGCGGCGGCGCGACCGGCGGAACTCCGGGAGTGATGACTGGGCTAGACATTTTTCATCTCCCCAGAGGAGCTTGTCTGCTCCGGATTTGCCGCAGGCGGCATCACAGTCGGCGGTGGCGGAGGCGAACCAACGTGACCCTGCGATGATGCGGTGCTTTGCAGCAGCTTTACAATGCCGACTGCGAGAATCCAGGCGGGCCAAGTGCGATCGATGGGCGCGACATCGGTTGTCTGGAGCAGGAACAGGATACCGGTCAGCAGCACCATGGAGGGCCCCATCAGCCAGCGTGTGCGGCAGCGGGCACAGGTGCAAGTGAGGCGCGAACGTTCTGCGTGCCGGTAGAACATGAATACGCCTAGCAACACCAGAATGAGCGGCCAGAAGCGAGCAAAGCCAAACTCCCAGAATCCCATGGTATGAAGCAGGAACAACGCCCCTAAGCCGATGAGAATGACGGCGCCGATGGGGACCTTGCCTACATCGAACTTTTCTCCCATCCCGAAGGTTTGCCCAAGACCGAGCGGATCGGGGGCTGGCTGCCCCTCTTGGAGAGCCTTGGCGGTGCGTACCGCGTCGATAATCTGGTAGACGTAGAAGAAGGCGATGCCAATGCCAAAGAGCCAATCCCACCCGCCCGCATGGTCCGAGGCGAAGATCAGCAGGGCGAAGATCATCAGGTGTGCGAGGCCCTTAGCGTACTGGGAGCAATAAACCGCGCCCACACCGAAGGGGAAAAAGCCGGCAAGAATGCCAGCCACGGCCGGGTTGGGCCCAGTGTTTACCCCGGGCCGAGATCCCACGGGTGGCTGATAAACGGCTTGCGGAGGGGGAACAAATCCCGCAGCCGGAGCGGCAACCGTTCCTTCCATGCGTGCGGCCAGGCACGCCTCGCAGTAAATCACTCCGCGAACGTCGCGGGTGCATTGATTGCAGAGTGGCTTGCCGCACGTGCGGCAGAAAGCCACCGCAGCAACATCGTTGTGAGTGGCGCAGTTCATACGAACCTCCTGTATGTGGTCACCGACACTACAGGCAGATCGCTAAGAGATGGCGATGGACCCACAGGGGCGCTGGCCAGAATGAGACGGTTATCCGTCTGGCTGTAGTTGCGCTCCTGCTTCTGCTCGGGCTGTTGCGTTGTGTCGTTCTTATCGTCCTTCGGTTTCGCCGGTCGAGACGTGGTGGGACCGGGCTCGGCGGGCGCGACGTTGCGCTTGATCTCGCGCACCCGCGACTCGACTTCGTAAACGATCCGCACATTCTCGTAGTAGTGCACCACCCGTGCCTGAGTGGCGTAATACGTGTGGCGGATCGCGGATGGCCGCAAGCTGATCTGGCGCAAGTCAGCCGGCTTCACACCGGCGACGGTCAGTCCCACCGACAGCGCGAAGAAAGCCATGCCGAACGACATGGCAAAGCGCGGCTGACGGACTGTGGCCCAGATCGGCTCCAGCAGCGAGGCCTGTACATGCTCCCACCACGAAACTCTGGGCTGGGCTGAACGTACGGGAACTCGCAGGCGCTGGGTGTCAACGCCCGTTGTGGATGCCAGGATGTTGTTGACCAGGCTGGCTGGAGGCTCCACCTCCGTGAGACCTTTCAGCCAGTTGCGGCCCGCCTCAGCTTCGGCGAGCAGCGGACCGCACACCTTGCAAGCTTTGGCGTGGGCCTGGAAGCGGTCGAGTCCCGCCCCGCTCAGGACGCCGTCGAGGGCGTCCGACAGCAGCAGGTCGAACTCGTTACACTGCATTCCGTTACTGGTGTGATCTGGCATCACATCACCTGCCTATAGGTACGTTGTAACAGGCGCGCAAGTTCCGCTCGCCCTCGATTTATTCGCGATTTCACGGTACCCTCCGGAACCTTCAAAACGGCGGCAATTTCACGGTAGTCCATATCTTGTAAGTCCCTTAGAATCACTGCTTCCCGAAGCTCGGGGGAAAGTTTGGCCAACGCGGCATGGACGGTCTGGCTGACCTCCCGGCTGCGCACTTGGGCGTCCGGGGGAGCCGAGTGGTCAGGAATTTGCTCACTGAGCGGCTGAACGTCCTCATGTTCCGACCCTGGCGTGTCCATGGAGTCCGTCATCCGGTCCTGCTTGGTCTTGCGAAAATGGTCGACCAGAAGGTTGCGGGTGATGGTCGTTACCCACGTCACGAACGCACCCTTGGTGTGGTCATAGCTCGACAGGGTGCGGTACATCTTGATGAATACATCTTGGGTAAGGTCCTGGGCGTCGTCGGCCGATCCCGCGAAGCGGTAGCAGATGTTGTAGATGCGGCGGTTATAGGTTTGCACGATTTCCTCCCAGGCGGCGGCGTCGCCGGCAATACAGCGCCGAACCAGCATCGCGACGACCTGGACGTCTTCCACTTGCACTCCCCGGAAATCTGCTTCAACCGCTGAGACTTCAGCCTGGATGGTTCAACTTCTGGAGAGAGACTGTTCCAGGCATCCACCTGACAGTACGTCATTGTGGGGCTTGAAGTTCGCGGCTATGGGATCACGATTGCGAAACAGGGAATTGTAGCAGCGCACCCCACACATTGAGGCTTGGCGTTTCTGGTTAGGCGACAGCGCACCGAGTTGAACTCGCGTGCTCGGTTTCAGACAATTCTGGCGGCAATGCAGTTCTCGAATCGAGAAGAAGTCCCGCCAGACCAGCTCTGTTCGGATTTCGTAACGTTTCCCCTAGCCGTTTCACGATTGAATAGCTACTATGCTTGCTGACATTGTGGGGCCGGGAATGATTTGTGCGCGGCTATCACACTACCGGATTTTGGAACAGATTGGCGCCGGTGGAATGGGTGTGGTCTATCGCGCCCACGATGAGCAACTCGACCGCGACGTCGCCATCAAGGTCTTGCCGCCCGGCGTTCTAGCTGACGAATCGGCGCGCAAACAATTCCGCAAAGAAGCCTTGTCGCTGGCTCGCCTGAATCATCCCAACATCGCAACGGTGCATGAGTTCGGCAGCCAGGACGGCACCGACTTTCTGGTAACCGAATACATCGCAGGCATCACGCTGGATGTAAAACTCACCGAGGGCGCGTTTCCACCAGCGGAAGTTGTCCGGCTGGGCATGCAACTTGCGGAAGGCCTGGCTGCCGCTCACCGGCAAGGAATTGTGCACCGCGATTTGAAACCCGGAAATCTGCGGCTTACCTCCGATGGGCGATTGAAGATTCTGGATTTCGGACTCGCACAGTTTATGCCGCGCGCCAGCGAACTGGGCGAGACCGCGACCATCACGAAGTCGCAGGAAACCAGCGGCACCCTGCCTTACATGTCTCCCGAGCAACTCAGCGGGAAACCGGCCGATGCTCGCAGCGATATCTGGGCGGCAGGAGCGGTTCTCTACGAGCTTTCTACCGGAAAGCGCCCATTTCCGCAGAGCGTGTCGGCGCTTCTAATCAATGCGATTCTGAATGAAGCACCAAAGGCGCCGAGCGCGCTGAATTCGGCCGTGCCTCCTCGCCTGAATACGGTGATTCTTAAGGCGCTGGCGCGACAACGTGCGCAACGGCAGCAGTCTGCCGATGAGTTGGCTGCCGACCTTGAGCGCTCCGCGGCACCGCTTTCCGTTCAACCGCAGCGCTGGTCGATGGCTTTGTGGTCCGGGCTCGTGGCGGCAGCGCTGCTCATCGCCATCGCCGGAATTTACTTCGTTCGCAGCCACCGATTGTCTTCGCCGTCGGCGGTAAACCGGCGACGTTCGGTAGCCGTGCTGGGCTTCAAGAATCTGTCGGCGAGTCCCGACAAGTCCTGGCTCTCGACCGCCATTTCGGAAATGCTGACTACCGAACTCAGTCAAGGTGACCAGTTGCGCGCCATTCCCGGCGAAAGCATTGCCCAGATGAAGATGAGCCTGGCGTTGCCCGATGCGGAAAGTTTCAGCCGGCAAACGCTCACGCGCATCCGGCAGAATCTTGGCAGTGACGACGTGGTGCTGGGCTCTTATCTCCCGCTGGGAAACGGATTGCTCCGTCTGGACGTGCGCCTGCAAGATGCCGTCGCCGGAGAAACGCTGGCCTCCGTCTCGGAAAAAGGCGACGAGTCTGAAATCGATAGCCTGGTCAGCAAGGCGGGCGCGGAATTGCGCGCCAAGCTTGGAGTAAACGCACTGTCGGATGCGCAATCTGCATTGGTGAAAGCATCCTTGCCCTCAACTCCAGAGGCCGCACGTCTTTATTCGCAAGGCTTGCAGAAATTGCGATTGCTGGATGCGCTCGCGGCCCGTGAATCGTTGGAGAAGGCTGCCGCCCTCGATCCGGATCATGCGCCCACGCACTCTGCGTTGGCTGAGGCGTGGTCCGATTTAGGGTACGAATCCAAGGCAAAAGAACAGGCGAAGCGCGCGCTGGAACTTTCTCCGCGCTCTTCGCGGGAAGAGCGATTGGTTATCGAGGGCCGCGCCCATGAACTATTGGACGAAAATCCGCAAGCGATCGAGAGCTATCGCGCGCTGTGGGATTTCTTTCCCGACAACATCGACTACGGCTTATTTCTAATCCGAGCGCAGGTCGCCGGCGGACATGCAAGCGACGCGGAAAAAACCTTGGCTGAATTGCGCAAGCTGACGATGTCCGAAGCCGATGCGGCCCGGATTGATCTCGCGGAAGGCAAGATCGCTTACTCCGTGAGCGACTTCAAACGAACGCAAACGCTGGCCGAACGCGCCGCGAACCGTGGCCGGGCGGTGGGCGCAAATCTGCTCGCAGCCGCGGCGCTGCAGGTGGAAGCTGACGCATGGGAGCATATGGGACAGGCCCAAAAAGCCCTGGATCTTTCGAGCCAGGCCCGAGACTTGTATCGTTCTGCCGGCGATCGCCGGGGCGTAGCTCGCGTTTTGCTGACCGAGGGCGACGTGCTGTACGACCAGAGCGAATTCGGGGCCGCTCGCAAGAAATTCGAAGAGGCCATTCCGGTCTTCCGCGAGATTGGCGCGCAGAAAAGTATTCGCTCCGCGGTGGAACGCATTGGCAACGTTTACTACAGCCAGGGAAACATGAGTGAGGCCCAGAAATACTACGAGCGGGGGCTGGCCTTCGATCGCGAGATCAACGATCCCTTCGCGCTGGGAAGTGATTACGGAAATTTGGCGAATGCTCTCGATGGTCTGGGTGACCTGAACGGCTCTCTCAAAATGCAGCAAGCGTCTCTTGCCGAATTCACGAAAGTTGGCGAGCGTCGCGGAATCTCCACCACAGAAAACAATCTGGGTAACCTGCTGGTGGAGATGGGCAATTTGGACGAGGCCAAACGGTACTTCGAGCTGGCGCTGGCGATGACCCGCGATATCTCTTACCGCCGCGGAGAGCCTTACCCCATCGCCGGCATTGGCGACGCCCTCCTGCCCGAGGGAGATTTGCAGGGGGCACGCCAAAAATTCAATGAGGCGCTCGCCCTGTGCAAAGAACTCAACGACGAAGACTTTGTAGCACAACTTCATGTTTCGCTGGCGACCGTCGACCTTTTTGAAAAAAAATACTCCGAAGGCGAAGATCTGGCACGGCAAGCCATCGCCGGTTACGAGAAAGATAATTCAACCGGCAACGCCGCATGGTCGCAGGCGGTGCTGTCGAGAAATCTGCTGGGCGACGGCAAACTGGCGGAGGCCAGCGAAGCGGCGGGAAAAGCTCTTACGCTCTCCCATCAAAGTACCGACCAGACTCCGCGATACGAAGCCGCCTTCGCCGATGCGCGCGTGAAAGCCAAATCGGGCAAGTTTGCAGAAGCTCGCAAAGAACTCGAAGCGGCGCTCGCTTCCGCGCGCAAGTTTGGTTATCGCTTGTACGAATATGAGGCCCGCTTGACGATCGGGGAAATCGAGCTCGCGTCGGGCTCACCAACCGCACAAGCCTATCTGGCCGCGCTCGAGAAGGACGCGCGAACTCACGGCGCTCTTCTCATTGCCAACGAAGCCCAAGCACTGCTGAATGAAGCGGCAAAAGCGAAGAACGGATAAACGGTTCTTGCCGCTCGCCACGCGGCGCGCATGTCAGTCCGGCATCGTGATGCCCGCGAAGCGGGCGCAAGCTTCGAGCAGCATTTCCTGGCGCTCCGGTTCAAGTGTGGCCGCCTTCGGGGAACGTAGCCGCATGTGATAGAAGTATTCGCCCGTAACTTTCGCAGCAGCGTCGTCGCTGACGGCGAGCC
This sequence comes from Candidatus Sulfotelmatobacter sp., assembly GCA_036269595.1. Lineage (GTDB taxonomy): Bacteria > Acidobacteriota > Terriglobia > Terriglobales > Acidobacteriaceae > Sulfotelmatobacter. Next base: position 3,469 of record DATBEI010000036.1, on the reverse strand, counting down.
AGACTTGCGTGCGATGGCCTTCATCCAGATTGTCGGTAGCGGTGACGCCTCCCATTTTTGTCGCCACCCATCCCGGTTCCAGAGCATTCGAAAAAACTCGTGGCCAGCGTCGCGCTAGGGCGAACGCCAGAAGCACATCATGCAACTTCGTATCGGAGTAAGCCTGCTGTCCCTCCCATGCGCGTTCCTCCCAGGCAAGATCTTTCAGGCTGGGATCGCCATTCCGGTGCAGGCCGGAACTCAAGTAAACAAGACGCTTCGGCCGCTGCATAAGCGCTGTCAGAATGTAAGGGGCCAGGGTGTTCACGGCAAACACGTGAGGCAGGCCGTCTTCAGTCGCGATGCGGCGAGGCTCGCGGTAACCGACGCCGGCATTGTGAATCACGGCATCGAACACGCCAAGCTTATTGACCTGATCGGCGACGCCGCGCGTCTGGGTGATGCTCGACAGGTCGCCGATGACGACGGTCTCGGCCTGCGGAACCGCTGCCATCGCATCTTTGCCGCGCTTTTCGTTGCGGGCATGCAGCACCACTCTGTGCCCTTGTTCAATTAAAAGCGCGCCTGCCATGCGCCCCAGTCCATCGGAAGAACCGGTGATAAATACTCGTGCCATAGATAATTTCCTTTTCGCCAACCAGGCGTAAGTAAACGATGCGGAATGAAGTCGTCAGGATGCGGAGAAAGCGGGCGCGAGAAAGAAATCCTTCTCACTCGCTGGTGAAATAATCGACGGTCACCGGACTTTCAAACAGCGAATAATCGCGGGTGACCACGGTGATGCCGCTTTCCGTCACGAAATAGCGCTGGCGGTCAGCCTCGGCGTCATAGCCGATGGTGGTGCCCTCGGGTACGTGTACGTCCCGGTCGAGAATCGCTTTGCGGATGCGGCAGCGGCGGCCCACACTGACGTGCGAGAACAAAATGCTGTCGTCCACTTCGGTGTAGGAATTGACGCGGACGTCCGGCGAAAGAATTGAATTCTTCACGATGCCGCCGGAGACGATGCATCCGTTGGAGACGATGGAATCAAGCGCGGTTCCGGTGCGGCCCGACTCGGCGAACACGAATTTCGCCGGTGGATACTGCCGCTGGTGCGTGCGAATCGGCCACCGCTCGTCATACAGGTTGAAGATCGGCGAGACCGACACAATATCCATGTTGGCTTCGTAGTAGGCTTCCAGCGTGCCCACGTCGCGCCAGTAGAGAGCTTCTTTCTTATTTTCGTCGACGAAGTCGTAGGCGTACACGCGGTAGTCGTCGACCATCTTGGGCAGGATGTCTTTGCCGAAGTCGTGGCTCGACTGCGGGTTCTCCGCGTCCTTGAGCAGCACCGGAATGAGCACGTCGGCGTTAAAGAGATAAATGCCCATCGACGCCGCGACCTTCTCAGGATTAATGGGCGAGCGCAGCGCCGTGATTGTTGGTTTCTCTTCGAAGCCCTTGATGCATCCGTCTTTGTCGACGTCGACCACGCCGAAGCGGAATGTTTCTGCCGGATCGATTTGGATGGTCGCGAGCGTGATATCGGCAGCCGAGTCCTGATGCTGCTTCATCATCTTGCCGTAATCCATCTTGTAGATGTGGTCGCCGGAAAGAATCAGCACATGCTTGGGCTGCTCGGAGCCGATGGAATAAATGTTCTGGTAAACCGCGTCGGCGGTCCCCTGATACCACTGGTCGCTCACCCGCTTCATGGGCGGCAAAACTTCCACGAACTCGCCGACTTCTCTGCCCAGGATGTTCCAGCCCTCGCGGATGTGCCGGTTCAGCGACAGCGCCTTGTATTGGGTGAGAATGTAAACCCGGCGCAGATCGGAGTTCAGGCAATTGGAAAGCGTGATGTCGATGATCCGGTAGATGCCGCCGAAGGTGACTGCGGGCTTGGCGCGATCGCGAGTGAGAGGATAGAGCCGTTCCCCAGCGCCGCCTGCCAAAAGAACCCCGAGCGTATCTTTCATTCCTGCCCTCAGATTCCGTTCCGGCAGCCTACTAACCGGAATCTCGCTTTCCGCACGGCAGATGCGAAAAGAAAACAGTAGATGTTAGCACAGGCGCGCAGGGTTGCTAATGCTCGCGTTTACGGGGTGGTCGAGGGTTCACACCTTCCCTGATCGTCGCGGCCTTCGTATTCCGACAGAAGCTTCGCAATGTCGCGCCTCCCGCTTAATCTGCGGACTGGAACATGAGGCCCATGCGAAATTCGCATCGCTTCAATGCGCGGACGATTGATCCGCTCAAAGTTCCAGATGAAGGCCAGAACTTTGCGAAGGCCGCGTATTCTGTGCGGTTGGCGGGGTTTGAACGCGCGCAGGATGACCCGCCAAATGCAGTACAGCTTGGAGCGCTCGAGCCAAATCAACAGCGTGGCGCGAGGTAATCGAAGATCGAAGGTGGCGACGGCGAAGTTTCCGTCGCTGATCCAGTTATCGCCGGCGTGCAACTTCTCGATCAAGGAGCGAAAGGTGGGGACGTCTTTCTCGGTCCACTGTGGCTGCCAAATCTCGTCCAGGCAGATCACAGACGCGCCCGTGAGTCGGCCAAGCTGCCGCGCCAGGGTCGTCTTCCCGGTTCCGGCGCAGCCTAGAATAACGATTCGCTCCACACAAAATCATTACCACGAAGGACACGAAGCCACACGAAGGAAAAGTCGTTCCTTCGTGAACCTTAGTGTCCTTCGTGGTTATGCTTTTTGGCGATTCGGGCGAAAGAGCTATTTGCCTTTGTCGGGCTCGTGCTTGTCTTCGTCGATTTTAATGCGGAGCGATTTCAGGAATTTTAAGTCCTGATCGTTGATCTTGAATTCCGGATTGGTGGACAAAGTGGTGACCAGCGAGGTCTTATCCGAAGACTTTTCGCCCTGCTTGCTGACGCCAATCGTAGCTTCGAGCACCAGGAAGATGTCGTATCCGCCTTCCTTGATGCGGGAGACAACCTCAGAGATCTGCTCGGAATCGGACAAAGATTCGTTGATGGCGTCGCCGAGCTCTTTCATGAGTTGCTTCAGTTGTGGATCCACTATCTCCCCCTGGACGAAATCGCCAGCCTAGATCGTTAGATGCTTTCTGACGCCCAACGGTTCGCCGCCGAGTGGCGTTGCGTCATTGTAGCGCCGAAGGCTGTTAAAATCGAGGCCGTGATCAAGGTGTCTACATTACGCAAACTGGGCGTGGTGGCGCGCGTGGCGGGGCAGCAGGCCGGACGCAACCGCACCTTCAGCGCCGTGATGAGCGGGGTTCGCACTACAGGTCGATCCTTCGGGCGCGCCGCACACCAGCTGTGGCTCGAGGTGACCGGGCTTATTTTCCTCATCCTGGCCATCGGTTTTGCCAGCGCCACATACAAAGAGTATGAGAAGTACCATGCTGGAGGCGCGGGTGGCCGTTTGACGATTGCCGTTTGCTGCACTGTGACATTCGCGTGGTTTGGGCTAAGTTCCTTTTGGAAGGCGCGGAGAAAAGGCCAGCGT
>DATBEI010000007.1:0-12211 GCA_036269595.1 Candidatus Sulfotelmatobacter sp. | reverse complement strand
CGGCCGCACTCTTACACGACTGACGACATTGTTGAGATTTCTGCACATGGATCGCCTGTGGTGCTGCGGCACATTGTGGAGCTTTGCGTTGCTGGCGGAGCGCGGCTGGCCGAGCCGGGGGAGTTCACCATGCGCGCGTTTCTCAACGGGCGCATTGATTTGACGCAGGCCGAAGCGGTGCGCGACCTGATCGACTCGCAGACTCTATATCAGGCGAAAGTTGCGGCGCAGCAGTTGGAGGGAGCGCTCTCGCGGCGCTTGCAGCCGATCAAACAAAAACTGGTGGAACTGATCGCGCTGCTCGAAGCGGGGATTGATTTCGCGGAGGACGATGTGTCGGTGATGTCCGACGCGGCAATTCTGGCTCACATAGCTGAGGTGCGTGCGCCGCTGGAAAAGCTCAATGCGACATTCGCCTACGGCAAGATTGTGCATGAAGGATTGACGCTGGCAATTGTCGGCCGGCCGAACGTGGGCAAGTCGAGTTTGTTCAACCAACTAGTGGAACGCGAGCGCGCCATCGTCACGGCGACTCCAGGAACCACGCGCGATCTGGTCAGCGAGACCGTTGCGATCGGCGGCATCCCCGTCAAACTGGTCGATACTGCTGGCATTCGCGATGCGCTCGACGAAGCCGAATCGATCGGCATTCGCAAATCGATGGAAGCCCTGGCCGACGCGGACCTGGTGCTGGTCGTGCTCGACGCGTCGCGCGATGTGACCCCGGAAGACCACGAACTGATGCGGCAGGCAGAGGGTCGTTCAGTGATTGTCGTCGAGAATAAGTCCGATCTGACGACGGGGAAAGTCCCCACTTCTCCCAACACCGGGGAGAAATGGAGCACCCGAATTTCGGTTTCCACTTCAGCTTTGACAGGCGAAGGGATAACCGAACTGCGCGACGCGATCTTGCGACACATCGGCGGAGACGCAGGCGCACAGGCGGAGTCCGGCTTCCTCACCAACGTTCGACATCAGGGGTTGATTCAAGAAGCGCTGCTGGCGCTGGATGCGGCCAAGACCGCGGTGGCCGCCGAAGTTCCGCACGAGATGCTGCTGCTCGATCTCTACAACGCGCTGCGGCCGCTCGATGGCATCACCGGAGCGACCACCACTGACGACATTCTCAATCTGATTTTCAGTACGTTTTGCATTGGGAAGTAGCCGCTAAGAACCAAAGGCTTCCACCACGAAGGGCACGAAGGTTCACGAAGGGAAACGGGCGGCCTTCTTATTTCGACAGGGCGGCTAGACTGTCGCGGAACATGGCATCGAACGATCCGCCTTTGCTATTCTTCGTAACCACGGCCAAAGCTTTTTCCGCAGCCGCTCGCTGGTACCCCAGATTCAGCAACGCAGAAAGCACGTCTTCCTCATTTGCGCTCATGGAAGAAAGCGCGGGAGCCGCAGCCGGTCCCGATTCCGGCAGCTTATCGCGCAACTCCAACACCATGCGCTCGGCAGTTTTTCTGCCGATACCGGGGATGCGGGTCAGCCGCGCCACATCGTTGCCGCGAATCGCTCCCACCATTTCGTCGGCGGGCATGCCGCTTAAAATTGTGATGCCGAGCTTCGGGCCGATCCCACTGACCGTGAGCAGCTTCTCGAACAGCAGTTTCTCGGGGGGACGCAGGAATCCGTAGAGCGCAATCTGGTCTTCGCGCACGTGCGTGTGGATGTGCAGCGCGACTTCAGCGCCGACCGCAGGCAGATCAGAAAACGTCGGCACACTGATGGTCACGTCGTAGCCGACGCCCGCCGTCTCGACGATCGCCTGGTTGGGGTGCTTCGCCAGCAGCTTTCCGCGCAGATGGGCAATCATGTCAGGCCATTGTAGCGGCAAAGCGCCCGCACAGGCGCGCACGCGGGATGGACACCCGTGGCCGGCGCTCTTAGAATCCTTTTAGCTATCTGGGCGCAAGTCTTATGGGGTTGGACGAATTTCAGTTTTTCCATCGAATAACATTCGTGGTTGCGGCGCTCTTCGTTTGCACCGCTGCAAGCCTAGGGCAGACTGCGCTCGATCTCGACGGGCGGAGCGTTAATCCTTTCACCGGCGATTCCAGTGTTGCGGTGCTTGTTTTTGTGCGACGCGACTGCCCGGTTTCCGGCCGGTACGCCCCAGTCATCCAGCAGATCAGCAAGGAATATTCCGGTCGCGCCGACTTTTGGCTGATATATCCCGACAAGAGCGATTCACCGCAGGCGATTCGCAAGTATCTGCAGGATTATGGATATCGTCTGCCTGCCTTGCGCGATCCGGAGCACGCGCTGGTCAAACTGTCGCACGCGCAGATTACGCCGGAGGTAGCGGTGTTTGACCGCGATCACCATCTGGTCTATGAGGGGCGGATCGACGACCGGTACGTCGATTTTTTTAGGGAGCGTCCGGCGCCGACCACGCACGAACTGGACGACGCGCTCCGCGCGGTGTTGGCGGGCAAGCAGGTGGCCAAGAGCGAGGTCAGGGGAGTGGGATGTTACATCTCGGACCTGCAATGAGCTCCTGGCTGCGCCGCGCGAAATGGGCGCTGGTTCTGCTGGTGGGGGCATGCGCGGCTGCTACGCTCCTAGGCAGGCCCGCAGCGCGCGCTTCCGGTGATACAGCCAAGCCTGAAGCACAGGTCACTTTCAATCGCGATATCGCCCCCATCGTTTTTCGTTCCTGCGCGACGTGCCACCGGCCGGGAGAAGCGGCTCCGTTTACTTTGCTGGATTATTCCGAGGTAAAAAAACATGCTCGACAAATTGTCGATGTAACACAGTCGCGCGCCATGCCGCCGTGGCTGCCGGAGCCACAGAAGCTGAAGTTTGCCGATGAGCTTCGTTTGTCGGATGCGGAAATCAATTTGATTCGGGATTGGGTGGCGCAGGGAGAGGTCGAGGGCAATGCGGCAGATCTTCCGCCGACGCCCAAGTTTGTCGAGGGCTGGCGGCTCGGCAGGCCCGATCTGATTCTCACGGCGAGCCGGCCGCTCACGTTGCCGCCCTCCGGGACCGACACATACTGGAACTTTATTTTTCCGGTGCCGATTCAAGAGACGCGGTGGGTGAAGGCGGTCGAGATTCGTCCGGGTGACAAGCGTTACGTGCATCACGCCAACATTCTTGTCGATCGCGCTGGCTCGTCGCGCCAGCGCGAAACCGAGCCGGGTGCGGGTTTCGGCGGCATGGAGATTCGCATCGAGTCGCAGGTGTTCGATCCCGACAGTCACCTGCTGTTCTGGAAACCGGGAACAATCCCGTATGTCGAGCCCGAAGGCATGGCGTTGCGCGTCGACAAAGGGACCGACTTAATTCTCAATACGCACCTTCAGCCCTCGGGGAAGCCAGAAGTCATTCAGCCCAGCATCGGACTTTATTTCACGCCGCATCCAGCGACCAAGTTGCCGATGCTGTTGCAACTGGAAAACGACGCCAAATTAGACATTCCGGCGGGGCAGAAAGACTTTCTGGTGACCGACGAGTTCACCCTGCCGATCGATGTCGAACTCCTGGCGATTTATCCGCACGCGCACTATTTGGGAAAAGACATTCAGGCATTGGCGACACTGCCCGACGGCGAGAAGGAAACGCTTATTCATATTCCGCAATGGAATTTGAACTGGCAGGCGGTGTACCGGTATGCGGAGCCTGTGCGGTTGCCCAGTGGAACGAAGGTAAGCCTGCGCTATGTGTACGACAACTCGGAGGAGAATCCGCTCAACCCGAATCATCCTCCGGCGCGGGTTAAGGGCGGGAATCGGTCGAGCGATGAGATGTGTCATTTGTGGTTGCAAGTGCTGCCGGTGAATTTCGATGCGGCGCAGGGCGATCCGCGGATGGCGCTGCAGGAGGCGCTGGCCCGGCATAATGTTCAAAAGAATCCCAGTGACTTTGAAGCTCACTATAATCTCGCGGCAATGTTGCAGGTCAAGAACAAACTCGACGCGGCGATTCGCGAGTACGAACTGGCGGTGCGCTTGCAGCCCGATGACGCCGCCGCAAACAACGCTCTGGGCGCGGCTCTCGTGGCCGCCGGGCATCCCGAACAAAGCGTCGGATATCTCCAGGCCGCGCTGAAAACCCGTCCTGATTCTTTCGAAGCTCACTACAACCTGGGGCTGGCGCTGGCAGGTCAGAACGATTTTGAGGGGGCGTCGCAGCAATTAGCTCTCGCGCTGCAGTTGCAGCCGCAAGATGCCAATGTGGAGGCGAACCTGGGCGCCGCTCTGGCGGAGTTGGGACGCTTCCCGGAGGCGAAGTCACACTTTGAGCACGCGCTGCAGATCGATCCAAATCAGCCCATCGCGAAAGAGAATCTCGACGCGCTGCAGAAAGAAATGAACTCGCATTGAGATGTTGCTCAGTTCGCGGAAACACGAATGTGGGGACAGCCGCCCTCGGCTGTCCGTCGAGCGAAGCTCGACAGGTTGGTCGGTTGGGATCAGCAAGGTGGAAACACGACTTTACTGATCGCCGGGTAGCCACCGCCGAGACTGTGCTCTAATCTTCGATATGCACCGCGGCAAAGCCTCTTTCTTAATATTCCGGTTCGCATTCCTGGCGGTGTTTTGTGGCGCTCTCTCTACCGCCGGATTCACACAGCAATCGGCAAGTCCTGAATCACCGGCTCCGCAGCCGCAGGCCTCTAACGGCGCTCCACCAGAGTTTGCCGAAGCGAGAAAGTTGATGCAACAAGGAAAGTTCGACGAGGCCATCGATCAATTGCAAGCCGTCGAAACCCGCGATCCTAACGCAAAAGGACTGGCGCTGGAAATGGGGACGGCGTACTACAAGAAAAGTGATTTCCCCAAGGCAATCGAGTATCTGAAAAAGGCGACGGCAGCCGATCCTGCGAACAGCGAAGCAATCCAGTTGCTTGGGCTGTCAGACTATTTGGGCGGTCATCCTGCGGACGCGATTCCGTTGCTCGAGAAAGTGCAAGGCTGGTTTTCGCGGGCGAATGTAGATGCGTCTTACATTCTCGGCATCTGCTACATCCAGACGAAAAATTACGATCAGGCGCGACGGGCATTCGCGAAAATGTTCGATGTGCCTTCTGATTCGGCGGCCAGTTATTTATTCACGGCGCGAATGCTGCTGCGGCAGGAGTACGATCCCGTCGCGGAAGAGTACGCGCAGAAGGCGGTGGCGCTCGATCCCAAGTTGCCGCTGGTGCATTTTCTGTTGGGCGAGTTGTATCTCTACAAGTCGCGGGTGCCGGAGGCGATCGTGGAATTTCAAAAAGAGCTGGCCCTGAACCCAGCGAATGCGGCCACATATTACAAACTGGGAGACGCATATTCGCGGGTGCAAAAGTTTGAGGAGGCGGAGCGGGTGCTGCAACGCTCGATCTGGCTTGACTCAACGTCGACCGGGCCATACATCTTGATGGGAAAAGTGCTCGAAAAAAAAGGCGAATTCGATTTAGCAGTGCGAGCACTGCAACGGGCGGCCAGCATGGACCCCAATAACCCTACGACCCATCACTTACTGGGCCAAGCTTACCGCGATATGGGGAAAAAAGAAGAGGCCGAGAGCGAACTCAAACTGGCCGAAGAACTCCAAACCAAACAAACTGCGCGCTAACACAGTCGTTGCTAGAGTGCGGCGGCCTGGTCGCGGCGGCGCGCCTGGATTTCAATATAGACGTGCACCAGCGAAACCGCTGCGGGCGTTACGCCGGGGATGCGCGAGGCTTGGGCGATGGTGCGCGGGCGGACGTGGGTGAGTTTTTCCTGCATTTCGCGCGAGAGACCGCTGACCGAGCGGTAGTCGAACCATTCAGGGATGGAATGCTGTTCTGCTTTTTTCAGACGCTCCATGGCTCGCTGCTGCTGCTGCAGGTAGCCTTCGTACTTGATCTCCGTTTCGACCGACTTGAGTTCGTTCCTGACTTCCGACGAGAGCTTGACCGCAGAGGGCACAGAGGTCACTGAGGAATTCCTTACGAAGAATTCCGGCGTCAGGTCTTGCAGGATGGGAACGAATTGCTCGACCTTAACTTCGGGACGCTTCATCAGTTGAGCCAGCGTTTGACCGAGAGCGGACGAATAGTCGGCTACAGGCGAAACGCGAGGTCCCTCGACTGCGTTCGGCTTCGCCTCACTTCGCTCGGGATGACAGGAGTTTTGAGGCGTTGCCTCACTGGGTTCGGGATGACCAGTTTTAGGCGCGGTATCAACTTTTTCCAATGTTTCCGGCGTGATCCTCGTGCGTTCCAGTAGCGTCTTCATTTCTTGCAGGCGGTGTTGCTTCGACTGGAAATCTTGCCAGGCCGGGTCCGAGATCAAGCCCACGCGGCGGCCATGCGGGGTGAGACGGCGGTCGGCGTTGTCGATGCGGAGATGCAGGCGGAATTCCGCCCGCGACGTAAACATGCGGTAGGGCTCGTTCGTTCCTTTCGAGATCAAGTCATCGATGAGGATCGCGGTGTAAGCTTCGGTGCGGTCCAGGATCAGCGGCGGCTGTCCCTTCACCTGCAGGGCGGCGTTAATTCCAGCCATCAAGCCCTGGCACGCCGCTTCCTCGTAGCCGGAGGTTCCGTTAATCTGGCCGCCGAGGAACAGGCCGGCAATCTTGCGGGTTTCGAGAGTGCGCTCCAGTTCGGTGGGATCGATGGAATCGTATTCGATGGCGTAACCGGGACGCAGCATGTCCGCATTCTCGAGTCCCGGGATCGACTTCAAGATCGCCAGTTGCACGTCCACCGGCAGCGACGTGCTCATGCCATTGACGTAGATTTCGTGCGTGTTCAGCCCTTCCGGCTCAAGGTAAAGTTGGTGCGTCTCCTTGTCGGGAAACTTCACGATCTTGTCTTCGATCGAAGGACAGTAGCGCGGGCCAATCGACTGGATCTGGCCGCTATACATAGGCGAGCGGTGCACGTTCTCGCGAATGATGCGGTGGGTCTCGGTGGTGGTCCAGGCAATGTAGCAGGGCACCTGCGAGTCGTGGTGAGCCACGCGCTTAGTGCGAAAGCTGAACGGAGTAGGATCGGCGTCGCCCGGTTGCTCGGGAAAGCGCGACCAGTCGATGGTGCGGCCGTCAAGGCGCGGCGGAGTTCCGGTCTTGAGGCGGCAGCCACGAAGGCCTAGTTTCTTGAGAGCCTCGCCTAGCAGAACCGCGTTGGGCTCGCCTGAGCGTCCCGCGGGATATTGCTGCTCGCCGCAGTGAATGAGACCGTTGAGAAACGTTCCGGTGGTGATGACGACGGCTTGCGCGCCTACCGTGCGGCCGTCGCGAAGGCGGATGCCGAGAACGCGGCGGAGGGAGTTCTCAGTTCTCAGTTCCCGGTTCTCAGTAAAATCTGTAGGCGCATCGGGGTGAGAACTGACAGCTGAGAGCTGAGAGCTTTCCACAATCAGATCTGCCACTTCTGCCTGCTTGATCTTGAGATTCGGCTGCGACTCCAGGACTTCTCGCATCTTCAGGCGGTAGGCCTGCTTGTCGCACTGCGCGCGCGGCGACCACACCGCTGGGCCGCGCGAAGTATTCAGCAGGCGAAACTGGATACCGACGGCGTCGGTGATTTCGCCCATGATGCCGCCGAGCGCGTCCACTTCGCGCACGAGATGTCCCTTGGCAATGCCGCCGATCGCCGGGTTGCACGACATTTGCGCGATGAGATCGACGTTGAGCGTGTAGAGGGCGGTCTTCAGGCCCATGCGTGCGGAGGCCATGGCAGCTTCGCATCCGGCATGACCGGCGCCGACTACGACTACGTCGAATTGTTCGGTGAATTGCATTTGAGGCGGTTGACGTGATCCCCAGAAAAAAATCTTCGACCTGTTCCTGCTTTCATTCTAGCAACTTGGCGGGGTCGGTGATCGCCGTCACTTTGCGGGTGCTAGGGTCGCCGTATATTAGGCTGTTTTAGTCAAGTCCCAGGGGGCATCATGAAGACCGCCGATTTTTTTGCGCAGTTAGACGCTCGAATCGCAAAATATGATCTGCTTTGCCATCCGTTCTATAAAGCGTGGTCGGCAGGCACGTTAACGCGCCACGACCTGCGCGAGTATGCGCAGGATTATTTCCACCACGTGGAAGCGTTTCCTTCTTATTTGGCGGCGCTCGGGTTGCGCCTGGAAGAAGGGGAGCTTCGCAAGGCTGTGCTGGCCAACATGTGCGACGAAAAAGGCGTGGAAGGCCGGGCGGGGCGGGAATCAGTTCCACACTCGGAGCTTTGGCTTGATTTCGCCGAAGGCATGGGCTCGAGCCGAAATTTGGAATGGCACACACCGGTGCCGGAGATTCGGCAACTCATCCATCATTTCCACCAGGTAGCGAGCGAAGGCACGGTCGAATCGGCGCTCGCGGCGTTTTATACCTACGAGTCGCAAGTGCCGCGAATTGCGCGGGAAAAAGAACGCGGCTTACGCGATACGTACGGCGCCGACCATAAAACCTGCGGCTACTTCACGCTGCATTCGACCGCAGACGTGCACCACTCCAATGTGTGGCGCGAGCAACTGGAAAAGCGAGTTGCGGCGCATCCGGAGAACGGCGATGCGGCGCTGAACGCCGCCGAGGCCGCGGCGCGCATGCTGTGGAACGCGATGGACGGGATCGAAGCGCGTCGGACCGCATCGGCGGTTGCCTAGCACATCTGGATAGATACGACGCAAGCTTGGGCCAATGATTCGATAAAATCGTTGGCTCATTTCATTTTTTGGAGACAGTTGTGGCGAGAGAGATTCCAATAGGCGCGCGGGGCGAGGCCGAGGAGACGGTCGAGTTTAAGCACACGCTGACCTCGCACCACCCCGAATTGCCGCCGGTGTATTCGACGCCGGATATGATCCGGTTAATGGAGACGGCCGCGTTCCGTGCCCTGCAGCCTTATTGTGAAGGAGACGAGATCACCGTGGGGACCTCGATCAACATTGAACACCGCGCTGCCAGCGGCATCGGAGCCCGCATTCGGGCCGAAGCCGTGCTGGAATCGTTCGACGGACGCTTCTATTTGCTGCGCGTGACCGCGCGCGACGATGTGCAGGAAATCGGACGCGGCACCGTGGGACGGGCTGTTGTCAGTATGGGCAAATTTGTCGAACGGATGAAAAACGGGAGCCGCTGAGCGTGTTCATCGAGCTATGACGAATCCCGAGCAGAAAAATAAGGCCGAAACATTTCGAGCGCTTCATGCAGGAAGTGACACGTTGCTCCTGCCCAATGCCTGGGACGTTGCCAGTGCCCGAATCGTGGAAGAATGCGGCTTCCCGGCGGTCGCGACGACCAGTGCCGGCATCGCCTTTTCTCTGGGGTATGCAGATGGACAGAAAATTTCCAAAGAAGAAATGTTTGCTGCAGTGGCCCGCATTGCCGGAGCAGTGAAGGTTCCGGTTACCGCGGACGTCGAATCGGGATACGGAAACCGGCCCGAGGATGCTGCGCAAACCGCTCGCGCGGTGATTGAGGCGGGCGCCGTGGGCATGAATCTGGAGGATGCCGCTGCAGACTCCGACCGTCCACTTGCGGAATTGTCTGCGCAGTTGGAGAAGATCCATGCGGCGCGGGAGGCGGCCGCCGCGCTGGGCGTGCCGCTGGTCCTTAATGCCCGGACCGACGTCTACTTGTTGCAGGTCGGCGATCCTGCGAAGCGCTATGACGAAGCTGTGCGCCGCTTGAGCGCTTTCCGCGATGCCGGCGCCGACTGTGTATTTGTTCCCGGCCTTCGGGATGTTGCGACAATTCGCCGGCTGGTTGCTGATCTGCGCTGTCCGGTGAACATCCTGGCGGTGTCCGGTTCGCCCTCTGTACTTGAGTTAAGAAAGCTCGGCGTTGCACGCGTCAGCCTGGGTTCGGGTCCGATGCGTGCGACGCTCGGCCTGCTTCGACGCCTGGCCGAAGAGGTGAAAACGTCGGGCACTTATGCCGCAATGGAAGGCGCGCCATCCCACGCCGAGATGAACGAGCTCATGAATTCAGGTCAAAGGCGGAAGCCTGAGAACTGAGAATCCAATCCTCATCGGCGTCATCTCCGACACGCACGGCCTACTTCGCCCCGAGGCGGTGGCGGCGCTGCAAGGCGTGCAGCACATTATTCATGCGGGAGACGTGGGCGCGCCTGAGATTCTCGGCGAGCTCGCAACCATTGCGCCGGTCACCGCCATTCGCGGCAACATCGACAAGGATGCGTGGGCGCGAACGTTGAGGGAAACTGAAGTTGTCGAGATCGGCGGGGTCTCGATTTACGTGCTGCACGATCTGGCGCAACTGGATTTGAAACCGGAGGCAGCGGGATTCCGAGTCGTAATTTTCGGCCACAGCCACGTTGCGAAGGAGGAGATGCGCAAGGGCGTGCTGTACTTCAATCCCGGCAGCGCCGGGCCGCGACGATTCAAGTTGCCGGTCACCGTGGGACGCCTGACTGTGAAAGATGGGAAAGTTGGCGCAGAAATCATTCCGCTCTTGGTTGACGATTCGATATGAAACGTGTGCGGCGAGGTTTCAGCCGCAGTTAAGCGCGTTGCTACAATCCTGAAGAATGTCCATCTCTTTCCGCATTGACCAGATCAGCGGGCAAGCCCGCATCGGACGCCTGCTTACGCCGCATGCCGAGATCGAGACTCCGGTCTTCATGCCGGTGGGAACGGTGGCGTCGGTCAAGGCGGTGCCGCAGGAGACACTGGAAGAACTGGGCGCGCAGATTATTCTCGGCAACACTTACCATCTTTATTTGCGGCCCGGCGTCGACACCGTGCGGCGGATGGGCGGATTGCACGGGTTCATGAGTTGGCGCCGGGCCATTCTCACCGACTCGGGTGGCTTTCAGGTCTTCAGCCTCTCTGAGCTGCGCAAAGTTACCGATGAAGGCGTGACGTTTCGGTCGCACCTTGATGGCTCGTCCCACTTTTTCAGCCCGGAGAGCGCGATGGAGGCGCAGATCGGGCTGGGCGGCGACATCATCATGGCGTTCGACGAGTGTACGGAGTTTCCTGCGGATGGGGATCGCGCGCGCGCCTCAATGGAGATGACCGCGCGGTGGGCGGCGCGCAGCAAGAAATATTTTGAAGAGCATAAGCAGGAGGTGCCATGGAATGCCCACGTAGGGACGGACGCATTCGTCCGTCCGGACGACCAAGGGCGTACAGACCAGCCTTCAGAAAGCCTTGGACGGACGAATGCGTCCGTCCCTACGTCGGCCGATGCCACGCAGGTTTTATTTGGCATTGTTCAGGGAGGGATGGATCGGGAGTTGCGAAAAGAATCGGCCGAGCGGACGATTGAAATTGGGTTTCCGGGTTACGCGATTGGCGGGCTCAGCGTGGGCGAGCCTCGCGAACTCACGCGCGAGATCGTCGAGTCGACGCTGGAGCATCTTCCTCAGGACCAGCCACGCTATCTCATGGGAGTGGGCACGCCTGAAGAAATTGTTGAGTACGCCAGTCTCGGAGTCGACATGATGGATTGCGTTCTGCCGACACGGGCGGCGCGGCACGGGCTGCTGTTCACGTCCGCTGGAAGAGTCTCCATCAAGCAGGCGCGCTATGCTCAAGATGCCGGTCCGCTCGATCCCAACTGCGGTTGCCGCGTATGCCAGCGCTATTCGCGGGCTTATCTTCGCCACTTATATGCATCCAACGAAGTGCTGGCGCAGGTCTTGAACACGATCCACAACCTGAGTTTCTACCTTGACACTATGCGGCGGGTGCGGCATTCTATTTCACTTGGGGAAGAGTCGCGTTTTCTTTCGAGTGTCTGGTCAAAACCGAGACTGGAGACTCCATAGGAAGAACTCCCCGGATTCAAGCCTGAAGCCGAAGAACCCGGCCGATGTCGATCTAAACTCCGTGGTGAAATAGCAGCTCCCCGCGGCGCTTCTCGGGCGCGGGCGGTTTTTCGCGAGTTCATACGCTCTAAATTCATATGCATTATTTTTTCGCGGTACAACTTGGCAGTGGAAGCGGAATGGGATGGCTGGGCATGGCGCCCCTCATCTTCATATTCGCGATATTCTATTTTCTGTTGATCATGCCCCAGCAACGCCGCCAAAAAAAGTGGCAGGCCATGCTGGACCAGCTCAAAACCGGCGACAAGGTCACCACCAGCGGCGGCCTGCGCGGCACGATTATGGCGCTCAAGGATGATTGCGTGCACCTGCGCGTTCCTCCGAACAATCTTCTGTTGGAAGTGACCAAGGCCTCGGTGCTGCAGGTGACCACCAGCGAGGACGAAGTGAAGACGAAATAGTGGGCGGTGAGAAGTGCTCGAAGCGCTGATTTAC
>DATBEI010000233.1:0-4047 GCA_036269595.1 Candidatus Sulfotelmatobacter sp. | reverse complement strand
GCTCAGGCGCCGACCAGTTGCCGCTTGCCGGTTTGGGCGCGCGCATAGACTTCCTGCGCCGCCCTTACCGCCGCGCCATATTCCACGCTCTGGTCGGTAACCCGGGCGAGCACATGTTCCAGCGCGCCGAGAATGCCGATGGTATCGAGATAGTCGTAATAGCCAATGTGTGCGATGCGAAACAGCTTGCCTTTCATCTCCCCCTGACCGTTGGCGACGACGGCGTCAAACGCTTCGCGGAATTCTTTCACGATCTTGCCCGAGTCGAGCCCATCGGGGGCGCAGATCGCGGTGAGCGCCGCTGCCGGGGGCGATGCGTACAGTTTCAATCCCAACGCCTTGGCGCCGGCTCTCGTCATCTCCGCACATAATTCAGCGTTGTTGACCAGCGCTTCCCGGCCCGCGGCCAGATCGCCTTTTCCCATTCCGCGGATGAACTCCAACGCCGCGCCCAGCGCCGCAAACAGCGACGTCGCGGGTGTATACGCCGATTCCCCTTTGGCCGCCGACTTCCGCTCCTTGCGCAGATCGAAGTAATAACGCGGCGAGGTCGTCGTATCCATGCGCTTCCACGCCCGCTCACTCACCGCGCAGTAGGCGAGGCCGGGAGGAATCATCAGCGCCTTTTGCGATCCGCCAATGATCACGTCCACACCCCAGCCGTCGACGTTGAGATGAGTCGTGCCCAACCCGGTGATCGCATCCACCACGAGGAGAATGCCGTCGCCGTGAGCGCGCACAATTTTCGCGATGCCTTCTATGTCGTGTCGCGCTCCTGTGGAACTCTCGGTCGCCTGCACGAACACCGCGCGCACATCGGCAGTCACCCTGGCTCGAATCTCGTCAAGTGAAAATGTCTCACCATAGGGGACGCTCAGCACATCGACGTTGCAGCCAAATGCCTTGGCCAGCCCGGTCCAGCGCTCGCCGAACTTTCCAGCCGTTAGAACCAGAACTTGGTCGCCCGGCGACGTCAAATTCGACACCGACGCCTCCATCACACCCGTGCCCGAGCAGGCGAGCACCAGCACGTCATTTTTGGTTCCGATGAAATCCTTCATGTCGGCCAGCACCCGCTGGTACAGGGCCTTGAAGTCGGCCGTGCGGTGATGGGCCGTGAACGACGCCATCGCCGTCTGCGCCGCCGGCAGTAGAGGCGTCGGCCCGGGAGTAAAGAGACGATTCTTATGCAGCATGGTCACATCCTGGAGGTAGGGATAATTGATTAGTTTACCGGAAGCGCCAGATTGCAGCACACTCAGGCGCGGCAATCTTGTACCGCAAAATCGCATTGCGCGCCGTGACCCGGGTCACGTGAAACACGTAGCCCTGGACGCATTCGTCCGGGGCAGGTTTTGTTATGTCTCTGCTCAAAATGCAGACGCTCTCAACCCCGTCCAGTCTTCGACGCCAGAATCTCCGGCTTGGCAATGTCCGGCGCCTTCGCAAACAAATCCTTTGCCTTCGCGAAAAGCGCCTTGGCGATTTCGCCGTTCAAGTGAGCGTTGCGGCCATTCTCATCGGCGAACGTATCGAAGATGCCATACTTCCCCGGCCCCATCTTAATTGCGTACCAGCTAATCGTTCCCGGTTCGCGCTCGGCCAGCGGCTGCGCCGACTTCAGAAATTCTTCGACTTCCTTTTCTTTGCCTGGTTTAGATTCCAATTGCGCCCAGATTGCAAGCTTACCCATAATAATTTCCTCCAGCCTTTCTGATGCTCGGGTCATGCGTTTGGTAGCGCAATAAGAAGTGAGTCCGAAGGGTGCCCTACCCTCCTCGCGTTTTTCTTGCGAGAGGGTGGGGATGTTGACTTCGCACTCACTCTGCAACCTCGCCGTCTATAATCCCTTCATGAGCCTTATCGAACAGATTCAGAAAGACATCGTCACCGCCATGAAGGCCAAGGACGAGGCCCGCCTCTCCACCCTGCGCATGGTCAAGAGCGCACTGCATCTTCGCCAAGTCGAAAAAATGGCTCCGCTCGACGATAAAGAATCGCAGGCCGTGCTGGCCATGCTCATCAAGCAGCGCAAGGATTCCGTGGAACAGTTCACCAAAGGGGGACGCCAAGAGATGGCCGACAAAGAAGCCGCTGAGATCATCGTAATTGAATCCTATCTGCCCAAAGCCGCCGGCGAAGCGGAAGTAGTCGCCGGAGTCAAAGCCGCCATCGCTGAAATGGGCGCGCCCACCATGAAAGACATGGGCACAGTAATGAAGACGGCCATGGCAAAGTTCAATGCCGCCGGCATGCGGGTGGACGGCAAGATGGTCAGCGAAATCGTGAAGAAAGAACTGGCAGGAAAGTAAATCAAACTGGGAATTCCAATAATCCTTGGCTCTTGTCACGGATGGTCCTCGAAGGCCATAGGACGGCAAGTGTGTGATATACCGAACTGGGCAGGAGACTAGCGACGATAATGGTTAAGGAGGGAATCATGAAATCGCCCGCAAACGACGAACGGCTTGAACTTCCTCTCTACGGTGTCGCGGAAGCTGCACTCTATCTGCGAGTTCCAATAACAACACTCGAATATTGGGCTTTTGGTAGAGGAAGAGTACTGCCCTTAATCTGCGTTGCGCGGAAAAGCCCGCGTGCGTTTTCGTTCATGAATCTCCTAGAGTGCCACATGCTGGCCTCGATGCGGGCGCTATACGACTTGCGACTTCCCAAGATCCGCCGAGCAGTTGCGCATCTAAATAAGACTTCTAGATTTAAGCATCCGTTGATCGAGGAACCTCTATTTACCAACCGGGTCGATGTGCTCATAAAAGAGATCGACAAGTTCATTAATTTATCCAGGGGCGGCCAACTTGCCATTCCCGAAATAGTCGAGGCCCACTTGGAGCGCGTCGAGTACGACAAAAGTTTAGGGGTTTTCAGGTTTTATCCCTTTGTGAGGGAGAGAAGCTCGACGGAACCCAAGTTTATTGTTATCGATCCGGGACTCGGCTTTGGCAAACCTGTGATTTCCGGTACCGGAATCTCGACCGCCGTGATCGCGTCTCGGTTTAATGCTCGCGAGTCGATGCCCGACCTAGCCAAGGAATATGGCCTCGAAGAAAAGCAGATCGAAGAGGCAATCCGCTGGGAAACCCGGGCAGTTGCAGCTTGATGATTTCGTTCTGTATTTGGACGAGAATCTGGACAACTGCCAACCCATCCTTGAGGCCTTGGAAACCAATGGCGTTCAATATAGACGCCACCGGGACTTTTTCCCTCGCGGTACATCCGATGAGCTTTGGCTCCCGTTCGTTGCGGAGCGAAGCTGGGTTGTACTAACCAAAGACAAAAGGAATCGCTACAACGAGATAGAACGCGATGCCTTGAGGCGACATAAAGTTCGAGAGTTCTATTTCGGTTCCGGCAACTTCAACGGAACTGAGATGGCGCACGCACTGGTAAGCACGTTATCCAAGCTCAAAGATCTATGCAGAAGCTACAATGCTCCGCTCGTCGGAAGCATCACCCGCTCGGGGCATGTGACCGTGGTTTACGACGAACATGGTTCAACACATGAAAGGCGGCAAGCGGACAGGCGGCGCCGCTAAAAGGTCTTCAGTTCACTTGCTCCTCTGCAATTCCCGGTAAGCTTCGCTCTTCGATACGCCTCGCTCCTTCGCCACTTTCTTGAGAGCGGCCTTCTCATCCATTTTCTCTTCGGACATAATCTGCTCCACCCTCTGCCGCACCGACTCGCGGACGATTGCGTCCGTCGCCCCACGAGCATCTTCGGGCTCAGCCTTCCCGATCAGCAGTGTGATCTCGCCCTTCACTGCCTCGCGCGAGCGTAAGTCTTCCAGCACCCCGCCGGCACGCCCGCGCAGAAACTCCTCGTGCAGCTTGGTGACTTCGCGCGCTACCACCACGTGGCGCGCCTCGCCCAGCACCTCGCAAATATCGGCCAGCGTCTCGACAGCCCGGTGCGGAGCCTCATAAAAAACCTGCGTTCTCGGGGAAGTCTTGATCGCTTCCAGCGCCGCCCGCCGCTCCCCGCGTTTTGCCGGAAGGAATCCGCTGAAGCGAAACGAGTCCGTCGGCATG
>DATBEI010000230.1:0-11114 GCA_036269595.1 Candidatus Sulfotelmatobacter sp. | reverse complement strand
GATGCAGCGCAGAGATTTACCGTCTGCATGCAGACGGTAAATCTCAATCCTCTCCCGGAGGCTCAACTGCTCATACCTTCTTTTTGCCATCGCAACACCTTTGTACGGTGTTGCACTTGATTCGTGAACTCATGAGGATCTGGGTGCTTGCTCGCGCGCACTGACTTGCGTGGCCGCCAAAAACCCAGATCCCTCGCTTTGCTCGGGATGACAAGCATTTTCGAAATGGCAATCAGTAAAGGCACTCAGTAAGGATGACAGGCTGATCCGTCTGCTTCCGGCCTAAGCGCTATTCCGCGATTGCCATTGCCACTCCCACCCGCATAAAATCACCTATTGCTCGCTGTCGCGCAAGCTAGGCCTTCCTGTGAGGACGATTGAATAAAGGCATTGCGGTCTATCCCGGTTCGTTCGATCCGCCCACCAACGGCCACCTCGATCTGATTGAGAGAGGCAGCAAGATGTTCGAGCAGTTGGTGGTGGCGATTCTGCGCAATTCGGAGAAGACCCCGATGTTCAGTCTGCCCGAGCGCCTCGAGATGTTGCGCCACCTCACCGCCGATTGGCCCAATGTCCGCATCGACACCTTCGACGGCCTGATGGTGGAATACGCCAAGTCGATCGACGCCATGTGCGTTTTGCGCGGCATTCGCGCCATTAGCGATTACGAATATGAACTGCAAATGGCGCTCATGAACCGCAAGCTGGAACCGACTCTGGAAACCGTCTTCATGATGCCGGCCGTCAAATATTCCTACGTAAGTTCGCGCCTGGTCCGCGAAGTAGCCCAGGCCGGCGGGCCCGTCAGAGATCTCGTCCCCGAGGCGGTCGAGCAAAAACTGCGCGAAAAACTCGACCCCGCCTACAAGCTTCGCGACATAGAATTGATAGAAGTTCCCAAGAGAAGGAAGAAAAAAGCATGACCACGGCAACCACGGAAGATCTGAAACTCACGGAAAGAATCAACCGCATCGAACCCTCCGCGACGATGGCGGTCGTAGCCGAGGCCGATAAGCTGCGCTCCCAGGGAATCGACGTCGTCGATTTTGGCGCCGGCGAGCCGCACTTCGCCACCCCGCAGCACATCAAAGATGCCGCCATCGCCGCCATTCAAGGCAACTTCACGAAATACACGGCCGTGGCGGGTACAGCCGAGCTGCGCGACGCCATCGTGCATCGTCACAACGTGGACTTCGATTCCGACTATCGCCGCGAGGAGGCAATCGCCTCGACCGGCGGCAAGCACGCCCTCTTCAATGCCATCCAGGTTCTGGTCGATCACGGCGACGAGGTCATCCTGCCGGTTCCCTACTGGGTTTCTTTCAAAGACATCATCCGCTACGCTGGCGGCAACTGCGTCCTGCTGGAATCGGACGAGGCGCAGGGTTTCCGCGTCACCGCCGACATGGTGGCGAGCCTGATCACGCCGCGCACGAAAGTCATTATCCTGAACTCGCCCTCCAATCCTTCGGGAGCCGTGATGAGCCCCCCCGACATGACCGAGGTCGTCCGCCTCGCACACCAGCGCGGCATTTGGGTCCTCTCCGACGAGTGCTACGTCTATTTGAATTACACCGGCAAAAACTTTTCCGTCGGATCCCTGCGCGATTACAAGGAGCGAATGGTCGTGCTGGGCTCGCTCTCGAAAACCTACGCCATGACCGGCTGGCGTTTGGGCTATGCTCTTGCCCCCGCGCCGGTCGTGAGCGCCATGGCGAAACTGCAGAGCCAGTCCACCTCCAACCCAACGTCGATTGTTCAGAAGGCAGCCGTCGCCGCCCTCAAAGGCCCGCAGGAGTGCGTCGAACAGATGCGGCGCGAGTACATCCAGCTTCGCGATCATGTCGTGAAGGGGTTACGCTCCATCCCCGGCGTAACCTGCACCTTACCCGAAGGCGCGTTCTACGCTTATCCAAATATTTCTTCTTTTCTGGGTGACGCTGGCTTGAAATCTGCATCAGATGTGGCGGGACGCTTGTTGCGGGAGGCCCACGTGGCCACCGTTCCCGGCGAAGGTTTCGGCACTGGCGAGCACATTCGGGTCTCCTATGCCACGTCCAAAGCCGAGCTGGACCGCGGTCTCGAACGCATGCGGAAATTTTTTGGGGTGCTGTAAGGGCCGAGTAACAGGTCATTCGATTCGGTCCGAGGCCGTTCCGCTCGCGAGCGGTCTTTTTTGTGCACGCAAGTTTGCATGGGAAATCTTTATCCATTCTTAATGCTTCCGGGATTTGATCCTCGCCCTTGGGGCACACTGGATCTCTCGCCCATTTATCCCAATCACAAGTTTGAGGAGAAGATTGGCGAGGCCTGGCTCAGCGGCGACGACTGCAAAGTCGCCAACGGGCCTCTGACCGGAAAGACGCTGGCGGAACTCAGCAGCCAGTATCAGCGCGAACTCGTAGGCGATGCCGCGCGTGATGCCGGCCGCTTTCCCTTGCTCCTCAAATTCCTTTTTCCCCACGAGAAGCTTTCGGTGCAAGTTCATCCCGACGATGCCCAGGCCCTGCGCGTCGGCCAACCCTGGGGAAAGACCGAATGTTGGTACATTGCCCACGCCAAGCCCGGAGCTCAAATTGGTTTAGGCCTGAAGCCAGGCATAACTGCGAGTCAACTCGAAGAAGCCATCCATCAGAATCGCGCCGAAGAAGTTCTCAACTGGATCAACGTCTATGCCGGTGACATGATCTACGTCGCCGGAGGCACCGTACACACGCTGGGTCCCGGATCGGTAGTGGTGGAGACGCAACAGCAATCCGACACCACCTACCGCCTCTACGACTACGGCCGCCCGCGCGAGCTGCATTTGAAAGATGGCATGGCCGCCGTAAAAGAAAAAGTGAAATCCGGAAAAGTAATCCGC
Source organism: Candidatus Sulfotelmatobacter sp. (assembly GCA_036269595.1). Lineage (GTDB taxonomy): Bacteria > Acidobacteriota > Terriglobia > Terriglobales > Acidobacteriaceae > Sulfotelmatobacter. The sequence goes on along the minus strand of DATBEI010000230.1, from coordinate 8,251 downwards.
CCGGCTCCGCAAGCCATGAACGGCAGTAAGAATCGGCACGCGCCGCTGATCGGAGCGCCGTACTTTGTGGTCGACATGTTTGAGGCCAAGGAACCCTTGGAGCTAGCGACCCACGACGATTCGGGAAAAAGTTCGGTGCAGATTTTAGTGGCCGTCGAAGGCTGTGGAGTCATTGAGTCCCCCGGGGCCGATCCGGTAACGCTGGCGAAAGGTGACGCGGTGGTGGTTCCTGCCAGTATTGGAAAATTCAGCGTGCGCCCGCAGTGGACGCTGGAATGTTTGCGAGCCTACGTGCCCGGAAAGCCGCTGCCCGAACCGGAGACGCGAATGTAGAAGCTATCTCAGACTCTTGCGATCGGACAATAAATGAATTTGATGGCACTGGCGAAATCTGCAATGTGACAATCTTCAATCTGAAATCCGTGGCATGAAAAACAATTTCTATCCCGTAATTCTGGCTGGCGGCCGCGGGACACGCTTCTGGCCACTCAGCCGCAAAAAACGCGCCAAGCAATTGCTGGCCCTCGACGGCAAGCAGACCATGATTCAACAGACCGTGGCGCGCCTTTCGCCGCTGGCCCCTGCAAAAAAGTTCTGGATCATCACCAACGAAGACCTTCGCCCCGCCATCGTGAAGCAACTTCCAAAGCTGCCCAAGGAACAAATCTTAGCCGAGCCTGTCGGACGAAACACCGCGCCGGCGATCGGTCTCGCAGCGTTCCTGCTTTTGCGCGAAGATCCCAACGCGGTGATCGGCTTGTTCCCCTCCGATCACGTGATCGGAGACGAAAAGCGCTATCGCGAAACTCTGGAGCGCGGAATTGCGATTGCCTCATCCGGCCCGAATATCGTTGTGCTCGGCATCCGCCCCAATCGCGCCGAAACCGGATACGGCTACATTGAGACTGGAGGCCTCTTCCAGGGCGAAGCCTTGCAAGTGCGCCGATTTACCGAAAAACCCAATGCCGAACGGGCTGCCGAATTCGTCGCCGCCGGCAGTTATTTCTGGAACAGCGGAATATTCTTGTGGAGCGCGCAAACCCTGGTCGATGCCCTGCGCGAACATCTCCCCAAAACTGCAGCGCTGCTCGAAAAAATTGCAGCCAGCTACGGAACGCGCAAGTTCGCCACCACGTTCAAGCGGCTCTATCCCCAGTGTGAAAACATCAGCGTCGATTACGCCGTCCTCGAACCGCGTTCGGCGAAGGGCGAAGAGGCCGCCAACATTTACTGCCTGCCCGCCGATTTTGGTTGGAACGACCTGGGCTCCTGGACCGCCCTGCACGAGCACCATACCGCCAAGAAGACGCCGCCCGAAGGCAACCTGGTCGAGGGTTCCGCTGTATTCCTGTTGAATGCCCGCGGAAACTATATTCATTCACCGGGCAAGTTCGTTGCCGCCGTCGGCGTCACCGACTTGGTTGTGGTCGAAACGCCCGACGCGTTGCTGGTCACGACCCGCCAGCACGCGCAGGATGTAGGTAAAGTCGTGAAGTATCTGGACGAGAAAAAATTGCATAAGCTGGTATAAAAAAAGTGGCCAGTGATCAGGGGCCAGTGGTTAGCAAAACAAATGAAGCTCCGGTTTTGCTGCCCACTGACCCCTGCCCACTAACCCCTGATTCCTATGCCTCAAGAAATCAAATTCGGAACCGACGGCTGGCGAGGCATCATCGCCGATGACTTCACTTTTGAAAACGTTCGCCGGGTGGCTGGCGCAATCGCTTCTTACGTACTGAAATACGAAGACGCACAGCGCGGCGTCTTCGTAGGCTACGACGCGCGTTTTGCTTCCCCTCGCGCGGCGCAGGTGGTTTCCGAGGTAATTGCTGCCGCCGGAATCCCCGTGAAGCTGGCCAACGATTACACGCCAACTCCCGCCGTTTCCTACGCGGTGAAAAAACACGGCGCTGCCGGCGGCGTGATGGTCACCTCCAGCCACAATCCCTGGAACTGGAATGGCGTGAAATTCAAGGGCAAGTTCGGAGGCTCGGCCACTCCCGCCATCATGAAAAAGATTGAAGAAGAATTGGCCGCCGAAGCCGCTCCCAAAAGGTCCAAGGGCTCCATCGACGAGGTCGATTTCAAGAAAGAATACGTGGCCGCCGTATGCGCCTTTGCCGACATGGACCTGATCGCGAAGACCAAGTTCAAATTCGCGATCGACGCCATGTACGGCTCCGGGCGCGGAGTTCTCGGCGGAATTCTCTCCGAGCGCGGAGTGCAATTCGTCGCCATTCGTCAGGAACTCAATCCGCTATTTCCCGGCATCAACCCCGAGCCCATCGAGCCACATACGGCCATGCTGCAGCAGACGGTGGTCCGCGAGAAATGCGATGCCGGCCTGGCCACCGACGGCGACGCCGACCGCATCGGCGCCGTCGCCGAAGACGGCACCTTTGTCGACTCGCACAAAATTTTCTGCGTCCTGCTGCGCTGGCTTCTCGAACGAAAAAAATGGCCCGGCGACGTGGTTCGCGCCTTTAACACTACTCGCATGCTCGACCGCATCGCCGCGAAGCATGGCCGCAAACTGCACGAGACCTCGATCGGATTTAAATACATTGCCGATCTGATGATGGAGGGAGAAATTCTGATTGGCGGCGAAGAGTCCGGCGGAATCGGCTATTCGCGATTTTTGCCTGAGCGCGACGGCGTCCTCAATTGCCTTCTTCTTGCCAACGTGATGGCCGAAGAAGGCAAGCCGCTGGGACAACTAGTCGCCGATCTGCAGCGCGACTTTGGCCCGCACTATTACGGCCGCCGCGACTTGCACATTCCCGAAGAAATGAAACAATCCGCGATCCAGCGCGCCCGCGCCGCCAGCACTCAAACCCTGGGCCGCTACAGGGTCCTCCGCAAAGAGCATCTCGATGGCGCAAAGTTTTTCCTCGATGCCCCCACCAACGGCAAGGGCGCCGAAGCCTGGGTTCTGTTCCGCGCATCAGGCACCGAACCGCTGCTGCGCCTGTATACCGAAGCTTCGTCGCCGGAGTTGGTCAAAGAGTTACTCGTCACCGGCGAGAACTTCGTGAAAAATAGCGGTTAATCGGGCCGGTCGACCCGTCGCCGGGGCGGTTTATGGATAAACTTGTATTAATGACCAACATGGCAGACGAATCCAACGCAGTTCCCTCCGATTCGCCTGAGGCGCGTCGCTACAATCGCATCCGGCGCTGGTTGGGTGTCACCGATTTTGTGGTCGGCTTCGTGTTCCTGATTCTCCTGTTGGTCACGGGCTGGTCGGCATGGCTTCGCGATTTGGCCTATCGCATTGGCTTTCAGAATTATTCCCTCTCGCTTTTCGTATACCTATTGCTGTTATTAGCGATCAGCAAAATCCTGGGCATTGCACTCGAATACTACGGCTTCCAACTGGAGCGCCGCTTCCATCTCTCCACCCAGAAATTCCGCGCCTGGGCCTGGGACGAAGTAAAAGGTTTTCTGCTCGGCTTAGTACTCGGAAGCATTGTGGTGGAAATCCTATATCTGACCATCCGGCAATGGCCGCAACATTGGTGGATGCTCGCTTGGGGCCTATTCATGGGGCTTTTCATTCTTCTGGCACAACTGGCCCCCGTCATATTGTTTCCGATCTTCTACAAGTTCGAGCCCCTCGATAATGAAGAATTGCGGCGCCGCCTGGTGGTGTTGAGCGAGCGCGCCGGCACCCGTGTGCGCGGCGTCTATCGCTGGAAGCTCTCCGAAAAAAGCAAGAAGGCCAACGCCGCTTTGACTGGACTGGGCGCGACTCGCCGCATCATTCTCGCCGACACTCTCCTCGACAATTACACCCCCGACGAGATCGAGGCCGTGCTCGCCCACGAACTCGGCCATCATGTGCATCGCCACATCATGAAAAGCATTTTCGTCCAGGCCGGCATCACGCTCTTCGGCTTCTGGGCAGCGAATTTTGTGCTTCACTACGCCGTCGACCACCACATGTTCGAGGAAATGTCGGACTTCGCCGATTTGCCGCTGCTGGCGATGGTTTCGGTGGCCCTTTCCTTCGTCCTCATGCCCGCCTTAAACGCCTACTCCCGCTTCAACGAGCGCCAGGCTGACCGTTACGCCTTCGAGTCCATCTCCAGCGTCGATCCCTTTATCACTTCCATGAATAAACTTGCCGAGCAGAACCTGGCCGAGCGAACGCCCTCCAAGTGGGTGGAATGGTTTTTCCATTCCCATCCCGCCATCTCCCGCCGCCTCGAAGCTGCAAAAGCTTGGGGACAAAAACACAACCTATCCCCGCAAGCCTGAATCTAGTTCTCTGACCCCTGACCCCTGACCCCTGTCCACCGTTCAACACTCTGATCACGCGCTGCAAATCTTCTTCCGTATCCACGCCCACGCTGTCGTGTGGAGTCTCGCCCACGAAAATGGGGATGCCGTTCTCCAGAAATCGCAATTGCTCTAATCGTTCACTTTTTTCCAGCGAAGACTCCGGCAGCTTCACAAACCGGTCCAGCGCCGTCTTGCGATACGCGTAGAGCCCAAGATGCTTGAAGTAGACGGGCCGCATCCCATCACGATCGAAAGGAATGGTCGCGCGCGAAAAATACAACGCCCGCCCCTCCATATCCGTCACTACCTTAACCGCATTGGGATTTTGCACGTCGACTTCCGCCGCTGGGGTCTTCAACGTGCCGACCGTCGCCCCTGGCTTTTCCATAACCTTCAGCAGTTCCGCGATCTGCTCCGCTCGCACCATCGGCTCATCGCCTTGTACGTTGACGTAAACTCCGGCCCCCTCGCGGCAAGAAACTTCATGTACTCGCTCCGTCCCGCTGCGATGCGTGCCCGCAGTCATCTGCGCCTTCCAGCCATGGCTGCGGCACACTTGCAGTATTTCCTCGGAATCGGTCGCGACCACGACATCCGCCAGCAGCGGCGAAGATCGCACCGCCTCGTAGACGATCCCAATCAACGGTTTGCCTGCAATCTCACGCAGCATTTTTCGCGGCAAACGCGTCGAAGCCAGGCGGGCAGGAATGACGGCAATCGCTTTCATCGGCGGGTCGGACGATCTCAGCTCAGCCTCGCCGCGCACTTGCGGCGTCGCAAAACCTGCCGCAGAGTATATCCGTCTTCCGCGCCGTTGTTTGACCTATTTCGCGGCCCCTCTTAGAATTGAACACTGGATGTAACGCTGGTTGTGCCATGCGGCCCATGCCGCGTCGGCGCCGATTTCCTTTCGCACCGTTTCCCCGAGTTTGGCGGCGTAGCTCAGGTGGTTAGAGCGACGGTCTCATAATCCGTAGGTCAGTGGTTCGAGTCCACTCGCCGCCACCAATTCCGAGGACTGCGCTGCGCGTTCTCGTCGAAGAAAAGATGATGGAACGTTCCGCCGAACTAGGCGCCTATTTCCTGAGCCTGTTACAAACTCTGCGTAGTTCAGACCTGAAGGAGGTGCGGGGCCGAGGCTTGTGGGTCGGCATTGAACTTCACAGCCCGGCGCGCCCTTACTGCGAAGCTCTCAAAGAGCAAGGAATCCTGTGCAAGGAAACGCATGACCGCGTGATTCGCATCGCACCGCCGCTCATTATCAGCCGTCACGAAATTCATTGGGCCTTTGAGCGGAATCACGAAGGTCATTCAGCATTAAAGGTCAAGATGGACTTGGATGGAATGAGTGGAGCGCTGTTGCGCCTGGCGATCCGCTTCGCTAGTTCTTCCGTCGCGCTCACCACCCGGGCGAGATCTCACCGCCTACAGCGGATGTGGAAGAGGTGGGAGCCAGACCCGCCTATGGCCTGCTTTGCGCAACTGCCAGGAAACACGCAGAGACGTGATCTGAGTCACGGAAATATATCCCCGCCGAATTGAAGAATTGGGTCAGGGCGACGGACACATTCCAGGTTCGTCCACTCATCGTTGCATCTCGATGTTCGGGCGTCTGACTTTTGCTGTGATAGGCGGATCCGTTGCATTTTCCTAAACCCACCAAGCTTCGAACCCTTTCGCAAATCCTGTTTTTCTTTGTCTTTCTTTTTCTCCTTCTGCATACCGAGTTCCGCGGTTCATTGGCGACTTCGAACAGCGAGATCCGTCTGCCACATCCAGTTTCGTTCTTCTTTCAGCTCGATCCTCTCGTCGCACTCTCGAATGCCTTGGCCACTCGTGCGCTTTATCGCGGATTGCTGTGGAGCTTGCTGATCTTGATTCCGACAATGTTTGTCGGACGCTTCTTCTGCGGGTGGATTTGCCCGCTTGGTTCGATCCACCACTTCTTCAGCAGCCGCAAGTCGGAGCGCAAACGCGGCAAGGCGCTGATTGAGTCGAACCGCTACAAACGTTGGCAGGCCACGAAATATTATTTGCTCGTCGTTTGCCTCGCGGCTGCCGCTTTCGGAACGGGATTGGTTGGCTGGTTCGACCCGTTTTCGTTCCTGGTGCGTTCTCTGGGCTTGTCTGTTCTGCCAGCAACCGACTATGGCTTGCGGGCTTTCCTGAGTCTGCTCGAACACGCGCGGTACTCATTCGTGCAGGATATCGGCAGCGGGCTGCACTTCCTCCTCGGCTTGCTGCTGCTCAGTTTTAAGCAGCCATACTTCCGAATGGGAATCTGGCTGGGCCTTATCTTCGTTTTCCTCGTCGCTTTCAATTTCCGCATCACCCGCTTCTGGTGCCGCGCGATCTGCCCCTTGGGTGCGCTGCTCGGAATCGTTTCGCGCTGGTCCGTGTTTGGCCTGGTCAAGAATCCAGAGCATTGCAATGACTGCAATCGTTGCCTGCTGCACTGCCAGGGAGGCGATGATCCGATTGGCGGAGTGCCGTGGCATCAAGCGGAATGCCATCTGTGCATGAATTGCGTCGATGACTGCCCGGAACACGGTTTGCGATTTGAATGGTGCCCCGGACAGAAAACGGTGGGCGCAAACTTGCAGCGTCGGAAAGTCCTGGCTGGCCTGGCAGCAGGCACCGTTCTGATTCCTCTGGCGCGCAGCACCCCCGGCTTCGCTGTGCAACGGAACGAACGCTTGCTGCGTCCTCCAGGAGCACTCGACGAAGGATATTTCCTGTCACGCTGCATTCGCTGCGGCGAATGCATGAAGGTTTGTCCCAACAATGCGGTGCATCCCGCTTTTCACGAAGCGGGACTCGAAGGCCTGTGGACTCCGATTCTGGTTCCCCGCATCGGTTACTGCGAAACCAGTTGCGTGCTCTGTTCGCAGGTCTGCCCCACGGGCGCCATCTGGGAGATCACGCCGAACGAGAAGGGATGGTCTGACGACGCGGGCCGCGCTGAAAAACCCGTGCGTCTCGGAACAGCATTTTACGACCGCAGTCGCTGCCTCCCTTGGGCCATGGCGACAGAATGTATCGTGTGCGAAGAATGGTGTCCAACTTCGCCGAAAGCCATCTATCTTCGTTCCGCCGAGGTCATCGACGCGGCGGGTAACTCCAAGGAAGTGAAGCAGCCTTATCTCGATCCCTCTCGCTGCGTCGGATGCGGCGCCTGTGAATACGCTTGCCCGGTGCAGGATCGGCCTGCGGTCTATGTGACGAGCGTGGGCGAAAGCCGGTCCCGAACGAACCAGATTCTATTGAACCGAAGAAAGAGCTGACATGCAGCCGAACCCCTTATCTTTATCCCGTCGCGATGCCTTGATCAAGCTGCTTCGAGTCGCTGGAGCTGGAGCCGGCGCTGCCGGCTTAGGCATCTGGCTGAGCGAGCACAGTTGGCGTCCTGAAACCGCATTGGCGATCGCGGCCAAACGCGGACACACCATACTTGCTGATCCACAGCTTCCCGAGATGGCTGTTATTACCGGCGATGATCCGGCCGAACTGGTGCGAAAAGGGATCGAAGAGCTCGGAGGAATTCGCAGGTTCATTTCCCGCGGCGACGTTGTCCTGGTCAAACCGAACATCGGATGGGATCGCACTCCGGAGCAGGCGGCGACCACGAACCCCGCCGTCGTTGGCGAAATCGTCCGCCAGTGTTCCGCCGCTGGGGCGAAGCGAGTGATCGTTACCGACGTGAGTTGCAACGATCCGCGCCGTTGCTTTCAGCGGTCCGGAATCGCTGAAGCGGCACAACAAGCGGGCGCCGAAGTCATCCTGCCTGATCCGGCAATGTTCAAGGAAGTGGATCTGCAGGGGGAAGTTCTACGTGCGTGGCCCGTGCTTAGTCCGTTTCTGAATGTCGACAAAGTGATTAATGTCCCCATCGCCAAGCACCACAGCCTGACCGGAACTACATTGGGCATGAAAAACTGGTACGGAATGCTGGGCGGCCCTCGCCATC
>DATBEI010000072.1:0-20695 GCA_036269595.1 Candidatus Sulfotelmatobacter sp. | reverse complement strand
ATGATCTCGTTTGAGACCGGGTCGCTGAAGAATGCTAATAAGATGTTGAAAAAAGTGCGGGTGTGCTCGCTGGGCGAGTCGCTGGGCGGAGTCGAAACTCTCATCTCGCATCCCGCGACCATGACCCACGCGGCGCTCGGGCCCAAGGGACGCAAAGCCATCGGCATCACCGACGGGCTGGTGCGGATCTCGGTTGGCATCGAAGATGTCGACGACATCCTTGACGATCTGGATCAGGCACTGAACGCGATCTGAAAAGCTGGCCACGGATTTTACGGATTCGCACGGATCAAGCGGGGAAAAAAGTCAAGGGTTGGACGGCTGTCGGAAGACTCGGCGCAGAAGGCTTCACCCACACTGCTGCAGCGGGCAGTCGCACGAACATTCCTTACTCACTCGGGTCTTCTTTTACCAGAGAATACGCGAGCCACTGCAGGTACTCTGGGCTGCCGTCTTCAATGCTGATGGCAACGCATTCGGGAAGTTCGTAGGAGTGCAGTTCGCGAATGGCGTCGCGGACTTGCGGGAAACGGCCGGCACTCGTCTTGATCAGCAACAAGTATTCCTGGCTGGATTCCACTTTTTCTTTCCAACGATAGATCGATTCGATCCGCGGAATGATGTTGACGCACGCGGCGAGGCGCTGCGCCACGAGATAGTGGGCAATCTTGCGAGCTTCGTCTTCAGATCCGGCAGTCGTGAGGACGATTCGTTTGTCGGTCATGGAGGACGAGCGCCACCAATCGGGACCGAACGCAAATCCCGACGGGTGGCGCTGCGGTGATTAGTTTATCCGAGTGCCTTTTGTTCCAGCGATCCCAGCTAATCCTCATCTTTTGTAGGATCGAGAAGGAAATAGCCGTGAGTGTTTCCGTCAGGGGTGACGTAGCGCCCGACCACGTTGTCCTGCGGGTCGATGCCGTTGGCCTCAGTGCCTGTAGCTCCGGGGATATCGATGGAAATATACTTTCCCAATTTCAGCACGAAGCCGTGCTGAACTCCATCCCCGCTATTGTAAAAGCCGACGATGTGGCCTTCGGGATTGATACCGGTGATCCAGGTGAAAGTGGAGTTGGGAAAATCGATTGTGGTGAATTGGCTGCCTTCGCGGAGAAAGCCATGGAAGACATTGTCCGCGCCATAGTAGGTGCCGACAACGCGCCGGTCGTCGACAATTCCGGTCGGCCAAGTGGCTTGAGCGCCGGGAACATCGATCAATGTGAATGTACCGTGGCGAAACATGTAGCCGTGGGCGGCCAGGAAATTATCGGTGAATTCGGTGCCGACCACGTCGCCGGCGTTGTCGATTCCCCAACCGAAGGTGAGCAGCGCGCCGGGGTAGGCGAAGCTAGTGAATCGACCCGCGCGCAGCACATAGGCATGTGTGATACCGCCCGAGTCGTAGCTTCCGACGACGTCGCCGCGGAAGTTAACCCAGGCGGCGTCGGTAGTAGATACGGAACCGGGGACATCGATGGATTGATAGTGTCCCTGGTCGAGGATAAAACCGTGCTGACGGCCAGGCGTGAGATACCGCCCGACGATAACGCCGGAGGGCGTGATGGCGGTGGCTTCGGTGTCCGTAACTCCCGCAAGCGGGAAATCAAAGGACGCGAAGTGAACTTTGGCGGATAGGGCGAGCGTGGTGCAGAACAGTAGAGAGATGGAAGTGAAAACGAATTTTGCACCCGGGCCCCGTTGAGGATTCTTCATAGGTGCTCCTTTGGGCGTGATGTTTTTGTGGAGTTGTCCCAAGCCTTAGAACTTGAAGCGGCGCTAACTATACACACAACCCGGGCCCGGGAATAGAAGAAAAGATCTCTTCCCATGCGGCTCGAACTTCCGACTGAGAAGCATTTTTGTGTAGATTAGGAGGGGTTTCAATTATGCCTACGCAAATCAAGTTTGGCACATCGGGATGGCGTGCGGTCATGGCCGAGGAGTTTACCTTTGTCAACGTGCAGCGCGCCGTAGGCGGAATTGCCCGCTATGTGGTGTCGCAAAAGCCGCAAGGGGCGCGGGTGATCGTTGGGCGGGACCCTCGATTTCTCGGCGAAACTTTCTGCGCGATGGCTGCCGACATTTTGGCGGCGCACGGAATCACTCCGCTGGTGGTTGCGGAACCAGCGCCCACTCCGGCGTTTGCCCACGCGGTGGTTCATAACAAGGCAGACGGCGTAATTAATTTCACGGCGTCGCATAATCCGCCGGAATATAACGGCATTAAATTTTCCACTCCCGACGGCTGCCCGGCTTTGCCGGAAATCACGAAACAAATTGAGGCCGAAATTGTCGCTGGCGATACCGCGAAGCCGACCGAGCGTGCCGCGGCAAAGACGACTCACGCTTCGCTCGACCCCAAGCCTGCTTACCTGAAGCGACTGGGCGAAATCATCGATCTGGATGTAATTCGCAAGGCGAAGCTGCGAGCGGTGTTCGACCCCATGTGGGGCGCAGCTCGCGGATACTCCGATGAAGTGCTGCGCGGCGCCGACTTACAGGTGGCGACCGTGCACGACTACCGCGACGTGCTCTTCGGCGGCCACGCGCCTGAACCCGACGATCACCTGCTCGAAGATTTGCGAAAGAAGATGCGCGAGACCGGAGCGCAGATCGGCATTGCCACCGATGGCGATGCGGACCGCTTCGGCATCGTCGATGCCGACGGAACCTTTTTGCAGCCGAACTATGTAATCGCGTTGCTGTTCGATTACCTGGTGGAGAGCCGTGGTTGGAAGAACGGCGTGGCCAAGTCGGTGGCAACCACGAACCTGATCAACGCGCTCGCCGAAAAGCATGGCGTGGAGTTGCATGAAACTCCCGTGGGCTTCAAATACATTGGCGAGCTGATCATGCAGGACAAGATTGCGATTGGCGGCGAAGAGAGCGCCGGGCTGTCGATCCGCCATCACGTGCCGGAGAAAGACGGAGTGTTGGCCGGGCTGTTGTGCTGCGAAGCCGTAGCGCGACGCGGCAAGTCCTTGGGCGAACAATTGAAAGCGGTGTGTAACCAAGTTGGTTCCTATTATCCGAAGCGGGAGAACTTCCGCTTGACGCCCGAGGTGAAAGAGAAGTTCACTGAGAAGCTGCGGTCCGATCCGCGCGATTTTAACGGGAGCAAGGTGAGCCAGGTCGTGCGCACCGACGGATTGAAACTTCTGTTCGGCGACGGCTCGTGGGTGTGCTACAGGTTATCGGGAACCGAGCCGGTGGTCCGCGTCTACACCGAGGCACGCAGCGAGAAAGACCTGGATAATCTCAGCGCGGCGGCCAAGCATTGGATTTTCGAGTGAGTCTATTTAGCGAGAAGAAGTTTTCCAGAATTCGCAGGTTTCCCCGCCCCGAAGAAGGATTGCGTGCGGTAGTAAATCGCGCGCCCCAGGCGGAGGCGCTAGCCGCGTCGTGGATTGAGCGCCTGCGTCCGCTTGCCACCCGCCTTTACACACTGCGTCGTCGCATTGCCACCGTCGCGGTGACGGTGCTGGCCGCGTCATTGTTTGTTCACGTCATGTTTGGGGCTAACGGAATGGTGGTCTACAAGCAAAAGCGCGCCGAGTACCAAGCCTTGCGCAAACAGATTGTCCAGGTGCAGCAGGAGAACGACCGCTATAACCAGCAAATTCAGGGCCTGAAGAGTGACCAGAAGTCGATCGAAAAGGAAGCCCGTGAGCAGTTGGGATATGCCAAGCCGGGAGAGTACGTATACGTTCCCCCGGCTCCCGCCAAGCATACGGCTACGGTTACCCGCTCCGCGAAAAAATAAGCCGTGAATTTTTCGCGCCATGCAATCGCTGACGAAACATTTGCCGACGCGCTGACAACGTAATCTCTTTCCTGTGGTATATTTCCGTTGCCTCAAAGCAGAATATTGTGGGATGGGTCGCTTGAAGAGGATTTGACTCCATCTTCAAGGTCCTTGGGGGCGGAGCGCGGCGCGGGCTGCGAGTTCAATTTAAAAAGGAGAAAATCGGCCATGAGAAAACTGTTCGTGCTATTTCTTGCGATGTGTTTCGTCTTCGCCCTGACGGCGATGGCGTTTGACGATATGGGGAAGAGCGCCACCGTGAAAGGCTGGGTGACGGACGACAAGTGCGGCGCCAAGGGCGCCAATGCCAAAGCCGAGGCCTGCACCAAGAAATGCCTGGCTGCGGGCGCGAAAATGGTGATCGTCACCGACAAGGACCAGAAAATCCTGATGGTCGACAACCCCGATGCGCTGAAGGGCCATGAAGGCCACCATATCGCGGCGACTGGCACGGTCTCCGGTGACTCCATCCACGTGGAGAGCGCGAAGATGTTGTGAGTTTACTAGATCGATCTTGCCAGGGCGGCCTTTTGGGCCGCCCTCAATTTTTGAATTGAACAATTTTCGGCGGCAACGCGGTCGTGGTTGGAAGGACGCGAACGAGGGCGCGCCCGTGCCCCTCGGGACTGACCGCATCAACTGCTAGCGCACTACACCTTCCAGCGGCGAACTCGCCGTGGCGTACAACTTCCTCGGCATGCGCCCGGAAAGGTAGGCCTGTCGCCCAGCGATTACGCCATGGTGCATGGCTTCGGCCATGAGCACAGGATCTTGAGCATTGGCGATACCGGTGTTCATGAGAACCGCGTCGGCGCCGAGTTCCATCGCGATAGCCGCGTCCGAAGCAGTACCGACTCCGGCGTCGACAATGAGCGGCACGCCGCTGATCATTTCCCGCAGAATGCGAATATGGGCCTGATTCTGGATTCCCATACCGCTGCCGATGGGCGCACCCAGAGGCATGATAGTGGCTGCTCCCGCATCGATCAGCCGTTTCGCAAAAACAATGTCATCGGATGTGTAGGGCAGCACCGTGAAGCCTTCTTTCACCAACACGCGCGTGGCCTCAAGCGTCGCCTGCACATCAGGATATAGCGTCGCCTGATCGCCAATCACTTCGAGCTTCACCCAATCGGAAAGCCCGACCTCTCGTCCCAGGCGCGCGGCGCGAATCGCCTCGTCCGCGGTGTAGCATCCCGCCGTGTTGGGCAGAAGAAAATACTTTTTAGCATCGATGTAGTCCAGCAGCGATTCCTTACTGCGATCAAGATTCACGCGGCGCACCGCGACCGTCACCATCTCGGCGCCGCTCGCTTCCAACGCCCGCGCGGTTTCCTGAAACGATTTGTATTTTCCCGTGCCCACAATAAGCCGGGAGCGAAAAGACCGGCCAGCAATGATCAATGAGTCCGACATGGCTCTATTGTAATGAATCCCGATGGGGCTCGGTGGAAGAGCGACTTCAGCCGCGGCGACTTCAGTCGCGCCGCTGGCTGGCGGCCATTGTGGCCTTGGTGGAATGGCACGCTTTCCGGCCTGCTAGCTTTGGTGGAGGGGCACGACTTCAGTCGTGCCATTTGTGCTCAAAACAGGCCGCGGCTTTAGCCGCTGAAAGCGCCAAAGGCCTCACTTACTCCCCGCCGCCTGCTCCCCGGCGTAATACCCGCTCTTCGTCCGCACCGTCAACTTCCCGTGTCCCTTCCCCTTCGCCTCAATCCGCACCGTCCGAAATCCCCCCGTCCCCCGAGGATTTGTCGGCTTGTACCCAATGGCGTATTGATTCCGAATGTCGTGCGCCACCGTCTTGCTGATCGCATCCACTTCATCCAGCGTCTTCGGAAAAAACGCAATCCCTCCCGTACGCTGCGCAATAATCTCCAACGCCCGCTTCGCCCGCTTCGGATGCTCTTCATCCCCCAAAATTCCAATCGCATACACCGACGGTCCATTCTCTTCCTGCAACTGCTTGACCGCCTGTTCCAGCGTCTCATTGCTGGCGTTATCCTCGCCGTCGGTCACCACGAACAAAACTTTCTTATCCAGTCGGGAAAACCGCTTCAAATGCTCCGCTGATGCCACCAGCGCGTCATAAAGCGCAGTCCCGCCGCGCGCGTCAATCTTCTCCAGCGCTTCTTTCAGCCTCAACAGATTATTCGTGAAGTCCTGGTCGAGATAGTACTCGTCGTTGAAGTTCACCACGAACACTTCGTCCTTGGGATTGCTCGATCGCACCAGATTGAGCGCCGCCTGGTTCACCTTGTTCCGCTTCTCCCGCATCGATCCCGAATTGTCAATGATGATCCCCATCGACACTGGAATGTCTTCGTGATGAAACGAAATGATGTTCTGCGGCTTCCCATCCTCAAACACCGTAAACGCATTGCGATCCAGATTCGTCACGATGTGCTGTTTGTCGTCGACCACCGTCGCATGCAGCAGCACTTCGTCCACGTCCTTCTTGAAGACGAAGACACCCTGATCGTTCAGGCTTCTGTTTTGATCGTCTGTCTTGGGCACCGTCTGGCTTGAGTGAGGAGTCGCTTGCGGCGTCGTAGAAGGGACCGAACCGCTTTGCGGCGTGGAAGCAGGCGGACTCGCCGGCTTCGTTTCCGGCGATTGCGACCAGGCCGGAATTCCCATCCGCATCCCGGCCCAAATCACCAACGTGAACAGAACAACCCTGGCGGCACTATTCCGCAGGCGCGTAATATCCCGTCCTGGCATACACCCGTAGAGGCGGCAATCCTTTCGGTGGCAGCAGCTTCACTTTTATCTTACGCCATTTGCCGTCCCGCACTATTTTCGTCGGACGGTAACCCAGCACATACTGATTGCGCAGCTCTACGCCAATCTTCGTCGCCACATCCCCCAGGTCATTCGGATTGTCGATGGTGAACGCCCGGCCCCCGGTCAATTCGGTGATGTCGCTCAGCAATTGAGGCCCCAGCCGCTCCTCAATCGTCGGTGTGTATCGGTCATAAATACCGATCGCATAGATCATTACGTCAGCTTCCTTCACCAGCGACTTGATCTCGCCCTCGGTATAGCGGCTGTGATTATCCCCGCCATCGGAAATAATCAGCAACGCTTTCTTTGCATACTTCGCATGCCGCATCTTGGTGATGCCCATATAAATCGCATCCAGCAGCGCGGTGCGATGCCGCGGCACCGCGAACACCAGCTTGTTCTGAATCTCATCCACCGAATTGGTGAAGTCCGTGATCGCCTCCGGTTCATCGTTGAAGGTAATCATGAAAAACTCGTCCTGCGGATTCGCGGTCTTGAAGAACTCGATGACCGCGTCCTTGGCACGGTCCATTTTGCTCGCCATGCTGCCGCTGGAATCGAAAATCACGCCTAGCGATACCGGCGCGTCCTCGCTGGAAAAAGTCCGAATCTCCTGCGACGCGTTCCCCTCAAACAGCTGAAAATTCCCCTTGTCCAAACCCGTGACCAGCCGGTTCATCGGATCCGTGATCGTAACTGGTACTAACACCAGGTCCACATCCACTTTCAACGGATGTACGTGCGGGCTCATTCCCGTCGTGGAAGCCAGCATCTCCGGCTTAGCAGGCTCGGGCGGTTTATCCGCCTCTCGCGGCATTATGTGCACATCATTTACGTCGGTCTGCCCGCATACGGGTATCCCTAGACAAAGTAAGACCAGAAGGCTCACACCGAACCAGCACACTAGCCTGGTGGCGGCAAATGTTTTGCGCAGGTGGGATTGGGTCGGGTCCCAGGGGAGAACCAGACAGCCCCATCGAACTACGGCCATCGGGTGAGATGACCAACGCCTTGCATCCAGGCGGGCCATAAATACCTCAATGGGGCGGATGTTACCACAGCTGTCGCCCCATGCAACCGTCATTTTTGTCAAAATTCGGAGACAACTCGAATCCGCATCTTGGTTGTTTTTGGCGTGCGCAAGGTTGCCTTCTTAGTTCTGAGGCCTTGGCCGGCGCGCCTTCCCGGTGGCCCTCGCCATCTTGTTACAATCAAAAGTTTCCATGGCCAACATTCATCCTTTTCGCGCCCTCCGCTACGACTTGCAGCAGGTTTCCGCCGCCCAAGTCGTCACCCAGCCCTACGACAAGATCACTCCTGCCATGCAGGAGCGCTATTATTCTGCCAGTCCGTACAACCTGGTGCGCATCATCCTGGGCCGCCGCGATCCCGCCGACAATGCCAGCAATAATGTCTACACCCGCGCCGCCGGATTCGATCGCCAGTGGCGCGACCAGGGGATCTTGCGTCAGGATGCCGCCCCCTCGATCTACGTCTATTCCCAGACTTTCACCGCCCCGTCCGGAAAAAACTTCGAGCGCCGCGGATTCATCGCCCTGGGCCGCCTCGAAGATTATTCCGCCAAGGTGGTTTACCGACACGAGCAGACTCTTTCCAAGCCCAAGGCTGACCGCCTTGATTTGCTTCGCGCCACCCGCGCCCACTACGAGCAACTTTTTCTCCTCTACGAAGATTCCGGCGAAATCGATTCCCTGCTCGCCCCCAAGCCCAATTCCGCGCCCGCCATCGATGTCGCCGACGAATACGGCGTCGCCCACCGCGTCTGGCAAATTTCCGACGCTGGTATAGTCGCCTCCGTCCAGGGAAAAATGCGCGACAAAAAATTGGTCATCGCCGATGGCCACCACCGCTACGAAACGGCTCTCAACTTCCGCGACGAATCCCGCGCCGCCGCCGGCACCCCGAATTCCGAAGCGCCCTACGAGTTCGTCATGATGACCTTCGTCAACATGAACGATCCCGGATTGCTCGTCCTGCCCACGCATCGCGTCGTGCACTCTCTGAATTCTTTTTCTGTGGACGATTTCCAGAAATCCGCCAGCCGTTTTTTTGAAATCGAAGAAGTCGACGCCGCCCTCGATGCCGCTCGCGCCTCTGCCCTGCTGCGCGATCGCGGCCGCAGCGGAACCGCTCTCTTAGCCGTCACCGCCAACCGCGCCCTGCTCCTGCATTCTCCGAAGTCTGACTCCGCGCAATTTTTTGCAGGCCTCTCCCAGCGCCAGCAGGCGCTCGACGTCGTGCAACTGCACAAATGCCTGCTCGAAGGCGTGCTCAAACTCTCCGAAGAGTCCATTCGCAACCAGCAGAACCTCTCCTACCTGCGCGATGCGTCTGAGGCTCTAGACCAAGTGCGCCAAGGCGCCGCCAACCTCGCCTTTCTCATGAATCCATGTCCGGTAGCACAGGTTCGCGACGTCGCTTTTGCCGGCGAAGTCATGCCCCAAAAATCCACCGACTTCTATCCCAAACTCCTCAGCGGATTAGCCATCTATGCGCTGGACTAGCCACCCTGCTGGCGTCGGCGCCACGCCGGCAGTTCCGTGCGCGTCGCGTCCAACCTCCGTCTCTGATGGAATCTTAAAAGCGTTCTTGTCGCGCTCAATTCTTCTGAGTTCACTCCTGCTTTGCTCGATCTACCTGTCCGGCGCTGCGCCTCCCGCCAGGCGTCTCTCCGTCTACTCCGTCGCCGCCAACTATGCCCTCCCCGTCGTGCAGCGTGAAAACCGCGACTACGTCGGCCTGCTCGAAGTTCTCGAGCCTCTTGGAAAAGTCAGTGCAAAGTCCGACAACCGCGGCGGATGGCGCTTGCGCTACAACAATGTGGAAGCCGATTTCCAGGTCGGCAGAACCCGCGCCCGCGTGCAGGGCCGCGACGCCGATCTCGGCGCTCCCTTCTTCGTAGTAAACAATCGCGGCCTCGTCCCCATCACTTCGCTCTCTTCGCTGCTGCCTCGTTTCCTCGGAGGCCCTGCCACGCTTCACGAAAATTCCCAACGCCTCTTCATCGGCAGCGTCGCCACTCATTTCACCGCGTCCTTCTCGGGCGACAATCCGCCGCGTCTCATCTTCCACTTCACCGCACCCGTGAATCCCATCGTCGCCACCGAACCCGGCGCCCTGCGCATGACCTTTTCGCGCGAACCGGTCGTCGCCCCCGCATCGCCCACGCTCACCTTCGGCAGCAAGTCGATTCCATCGGCCATCTACAGCGAAGGCAACGGCGCCGCCGTCGTCACCGTCAACGCCACCATCCCAGTCATCGCCAGCTTCAGCCGCGACGGACGCACGGTTACGATCGCGCCGACAGCTGCGTCGGCCGCAGCCACTACACCCGGGCCCGCCACGCAGCCCGCGACCCCAGCCGCGTCAACTTCATCTCCGCTCTCTCCCGCAGCCGCAGCGCAGCCTACGCCCGCACCTCCGGCCGCGGCCGCCCCAACGCCCCCCGCGCCGCGCCGCTACTTTGCCGTGGTCGACGCCAGCCATGGCGGCGACGATCACGGAGAAACTCTCAGCAGCACCCTGATGGAAAAAGATGTCACTGTAGTCTTGGCCCGCAGCCTGCGCCAGGAACTCGAGAGTCGCGGCATTCCAACCCTCGTTCTCCGCGACTCCGACGCCAATCTTTCGCTTGATCAGCGCGCGGTCTATGCCAATGCCGATCGCGCCGCGATCTACATCGCCGTTCATGCCGCTTCCAACGGACACGGTGTCCGCGTCTACACCGCCCTGCTTCCCTATGGCAGCGACGATCACGGCCCCTTCAAATCCTGGACCACCGCCCAGCATGCTTCCCTGTCCCTCAGCCAAACCGCCGCCAATGCCGTCGCCGCCGAAATGCAGCGCCGCCAGATTCCCGTTCGCTCCCTGGCCGCGCCCCTTCGTCCCTTGAACAATGTCATCGGCGCAGCCATCGCCGTCGAAGTCGCTCCTCAGGGTTCCGACCCCTCCCAACTCACAGCCCCTGACTACCAGCAACTGGTCACCAGCGCAATAGCCACAGCCATCGCCGCCACCCGCGACCAGCTAGGTGCCATGCAATGATCGCTCCCAGAACAATGTATGCGGAAATCAACCGACAGATATGTAAGTACGTCGAGGACAAGTGTGAGCACCGGCAGAAAACATGCGTCGACAGCTGGTATGCAAAATGTGGGGACAGCCGCCCCCGGCTGTTCATTCGACCGCAGCTCGACCGCTCTCCCATCCACGAGCCATTCCTTCGCTATCTAACTGAACCCCGCCAGCCGAGGCTCCGCCCATGATTCCTCGCCAGTTCGCCATCGCGATGGTGGTCCTTCTCTTGGCCGTGCTAACCCTCGCCCTCTACGCCTTCCACATGCGCAAGATTGCCGCCTCCGCCCCTGCCGTCTCTACCGACACGCGCTCCCTCGCTCCTCCCGTTGCCGGGCCCACCGAGCGTGTCACCCTCTTCGTCGCGCACGACGACAATGGCACTCTCCGCCCCGAGTCCGCCCAGATTCCACTGCCCTCCGGCCGCCAGCAGCGCGCCGAAGAACTCCTCCGCGCCCTGCTCTCCCTCTATCTCGACAAATCCTCGCCGCACGTTCTCGGCTCCGGCGCAGAAATCCGCAGCGTCTTCCTGGTCGATCCCGGGGTCGCCGTCATCGACCTCAACTCCGCCTTCGCCGACAATCATCGCTCCGGCATTCTCGTCGAAGAACTCACCGTCGCCTCGCTCATCCACACCATCTCCGCCAACACCCCCGACATCCTGAAAGTAAAAATTCTGGTCGACGGCAAAGACCGCGAAACCCTCGCCGGCCACGCCGACCTCTCCTCCTTCTACGACGTAAGCGCAGTCAACCAGCTAGCCGCCCAACTCCAATCGTCCCCCTAGAAACCCCCCTCCGCCTTTGCCATTCCGAGCGAAGCGAGGAATCTGTCCCCCCTTGTCGTTCCGAGCGATCCTTGTCCCGAGCATTCCTTGTCACTCTGAGCATTCCTTGTCATTCTGAGCGAAGCGAAGAATCTGTCCTTCCTTGTCATCCCGAGCAAAGCAGAATCGTCCTCCCTTGTCATCCCGAGCATTCCTTGTCATTCTGACCGATCCTTGTCATTCTGAGCGAAGCGAAGAATCTGTTTTCTCTGAAGGCCCGCAAGCCCCGTCATTTACAATCCCAATGATGTTCTACCGCCCCGACAATCGCTCCCCCGACCAACTGCGTCCCATAATCCTCACTCCCGACTTCATCACCACCGCCGAAGGCTCCGTCCTGATCGAGGTCGGCAACACCCGCGTCATCTGCACCGCCTCCATCGAAGAATCGGTCCCGCAATTCATGCGCAACTCCGGCAAGGGATGGATTTCCAGCGAATACTCCATGCTTCCGCGCTCTACCCTGACCCGTACTCCGCGCGAAGTTTCCAAAGGACGCCAGAGCGGCCGCACTCACGAAATCCAGCGCCTGATTGGCCGCTCGCTGCGTGCTGTCACCGATCTCGCCCGCCTCGGCGAACGCACCATCTGGATCGACTGCGACGTCATTCAGGCCGACGGCGGCACCCGCACCGCCTCCATTACCGGCGCCTTCGTAGCCCTCGGCCTCGCCCTCGAAAAACTGGTCGACGCCGGAACCCTCACCTCGGTTCCGCTGAAAGATTTCGTTGCCGCGGTGAGCGTGGGAATTGTCGATGGAGAAATTCTGCTCGATCTCTGCTACGAAGAAGATTCGCGCGCCGACGTCGACATGAACTTCGTCATGACCGCCGGGCGCAAGTTGGTAGAAGTCCAGGCCACCGCCGAGCATCAGGTCTTCGACGAATCCCAACTCGCCAAAATGATCGACTACGCCCGTCAAGGCGTCCAATCCCTGATCGCCAAGCAGCAAGCCGTCCTGCAAGCCTTGACCTTAAGGCAGTAGTCACGACAGCCGACTCGGCTGTCGTTTTTCAAATGTTGTCCAGCGACAATGCCCATGTGGGGACAGCCGCCCTTGGCTGTCCAGCGGAGCGAAGCTCAGCTACTTCGCCGCCGACCCATGGTCGTAGCTGATCACCCTCGTCACCTTCCACACTCCGTCCTTGTTCTGCCACAACGTCACAAACTTGGCCGCGCCCTCGCCTTCTTCCGGGTGCGCCGGATGCCGGAAGTAATGCACTCCAAGCTGGACCGCTCCATATCCCTTCAGCGGATAAACCTGCATCGCCCGCGCATCAATCCTCCGCTCCACCTTGCCACAAATATTCTGCTTGATGGCCGCCAGAAACGGCGCCTTCCCCACCATCAGTCCCGTCTGGTCGTGATAAAACTCCAAATCATCCGCCACCATGTCTCCCAGGGTCGTCAGATCGCAGCGGTTGTAAGCGTCGAACAACTTCGCATCCAGCGCCTGAATCGTCTGAAACAAAGAATCGCCCTGAGCATTTGATTGCGCGGGAACTGGCGTGGCTTGCTTTTCAGACTGCCCCTGCGCCACCACGCAAAGCAGAAACGCCAACACCAGCGGAAACAGTAATCTCCTCATGAAAAATCCCTCCTCGAGATGACGATACTGTTCCCTACGCAATGCACGGCGCACCGGTTCCGATAAATTTTGCGGTGCCTGCACGGATCGCCGAGAAAAGCCTTCGTTCACCGGCGTCATTCCAAACAGTGGAGGCATCTGTGATTCCCAGACGATCTTCTCTGCGAACTCTAAGACTTCTCAGCGAACTCTGCGTTCAAAAGCTCTTAGCCGCAAAGCACACGCGCGCCGACCTTTTAAGATCATTTCGGGACACTTCTAAAACGGAACGACCGCCGCTACCTTCGTTCTTCCCTCGTGAGCCACAATCTTTACAGCCCCTCTGCGCAGCGATACCGTCAGAAGACCATGGGAATTCTCCGCGCGATCAACGATCGGCCCAACGATGGCATGAATCCAGAACCAGGAAATAATCGAGAGGAAGCGCCCGATAAAGTCCGCCGCCGCGAACAGCGCAGCGACGCCAACCTCCCCCTCACCGTCTGGGGCATCGACACTCGCGGCGACCGCTTTCTGCAGGAAGCCCGCGCCCGCAACCTTAGCCTCAGTGGCGCCCTGTTGCAGGGCCTGAACGCCGACCTCCGCTCCGGCGACGTAATCGGAATTCTCTACGCCGGCAAGAAAGCCCGCTACCGTGTAGTCTGGGTCCGCGAAAGCGACAACGGCCTCAAAGTGCAAGCCGCCATCCACCGCCTCTCCGCCGACGAGTGCCCTTGGAAAGAATTGCTAACCGAAGAAACCACCAGCAATCCGCAATCGCCCAATCACGCGCCCACCACAGTGCAAGAAGACTAACGTGAAGGAAGCGTGCGAACATCCCCTTCCGCTCGACTGCGGTGCAAGTGTTCTCGGATTCTGGGACCTGTCGATGAGTGCTATGGGGATTTTTCAACAGTGCGGTGGCCGATTGGCGGGTGCCACTGCGTTAGACTGTTTTTGCCCCCATGACAAAAGAAGAGAAAAAGCGCCTCTCCGCTGTTCTTCGTGCGACCGAATACCTGTTCCTTGAAAACATCGCACTCAAGCTGCTGCTCGAACATCGTCAGGTTGCAAATTGGCAGAAGCTGCTCGATCACCTGCTGTCGGACAAAGAGATAATGGCTGGAGTAGGCCTAAAATTTAGCGACCTTTACCGCGAACTTGAAGCGTCAAAAGACCCCGCGTCCGTCCTTGATGTCTTCTTGGCAGGACTTCCGGCGGCGAAGAAGCCGCATTAGCGTCGATGAGCGTCGTGGGGATGCTTCGCCAGTTGGGACTTGTCGGGATTTAGTATTAAGCATTGCTAACAGTCTTCCGGTTCGATTGCCGACTCCGCAGTTGCAGCGTCGTTCTTTGGCGATAGTCTGGAAGGAACGTGGACGAGCCTGCCTGCAAACGGGTCAACCAAGCGTGTCATGCTGAATACAAGTTTGCCTCCCACACGAGCTAAGGCGATTTCATCCGCCACTTGTTTCACCAAACTCGAATCAGCGCCCTTTATTTCGTGCTCTGGCAGGACAAACTCGAACTGGTTCGCATTCGACAAGTCAACGGTAAGCGGCTGGAGGAGTGGGTGCGCTGAAAACTCAAGCACGCCTTGCTTTGACGCTGAACGAAACGTCACGACGAAAGCCCCGCTGATTTCATCGGTGTGGAGGTGAACCGCACAGGAAGATTCACGCCAACCCTGAATGGCTGTAAAGAACTCGCTTCTGGAGCATTTCATGGGATTATCTCTGTGGGTGATTTGCTTGAACCGGAGAGGACCCAAAGATAACGCCGTTAGCAGCAGAAAGCAATGACTGACGAAATCAGGCCAAATCAGAAGCGCGCGCTTTTCCTTCGCCTTTTGCGGTGTCAATGAGCGATAGAGATGTTACGACAATCTTGAGCCTAGCGTGCCCTTCCAACCCAAACCCTTACTCCCGAAATCCTGTCGATTTCGTCGGCGAGATTGAGAACCTTCCCCGGCGAATTGCATCCTTCCAAGACGTGCTTGTGCTGGCCCTTCAACGTGGCTGTAATATGGGCTTCCGGGAAGTCTAAGCACACCATTTTCTTTTCTTCCCATTGGAAAAAGTCTTCGTTTCTTAGTTTCTCAATCAACTTCTGAACGGCAGATCGCGGAATCTTCTTCTTGCGAACGCCCTCAGTGTGAACGTATGCCCGGCCCTCATATCGCACGGAGCCATCGCCGAGAATCGTGACCGTGTAATCAGGACAGCTTCCGAGGCAGCCAACGCGTTCCAGTGTGATGGAAAAGTCGTTCGCGGTAGGGCCGGTCTGTCCGACTGATTGCACCGCGAAGAACAGGAAAACAGCACTGATAGCTAGACGCATTTTGGTTTGATTATAGAGAGAATCGGACGAGGTGTAAGAGTCACTGTCGAAAGCAGGCGATTTCGCTCAAGTGCCCGCGAGACCATGATGATGAGTGAAGTCGAGATTTCACAACACCAAACCGTCTAAGCTCTGCGCTAGCATGTGCCATTCGCTCATCGCAGCAGATGAATCACACCATATCCTAGGATCAAAAGACCACACACGGTCAATGCTAGAGTTCGCAGCGCCGGCATGCGTCCGGCATAAAACCAAATCGCCCGCTGCCAGCAGCACAACCACGTGTCTCCATGCGCTGGCCTGTCGCGCCGCGGTCAGTATGTTTGTGCCCGATCCCCGCCACGCCACATCCTGCACGACTTCCAGCAATCGCGTCAGCGCCGCCGCGGCCAAACCCGTGCTTACGCCGATCAAGCCAACGGCCAGCCAAAATTTCAGCGCGCCCGGACGCCCAGCGTGCTCGGAATCGCCCCACTGTTCTTCGCAACGGATCTCGCCATGCCGACCCTATGCTAATGCATTTCATTTTCTATCTTGAGTGAGAACCGACCGAGGATTAAAGCGCGACGCCATGCACAATTCTCGACGGCATCGTGATGGTGTCTGACGTCGGCTTCGTTTGCTCCCGCAACGACGATCGGCAACACAGAGGGATTTGAGTGCTATCAAGATGTATCAACGGTAATCCGCTGACCATCTCCGCTATTCCATCCGCTACAGCAGGCCGCCAGTCTGGATCGCCAGATCGTTCAGCGCCATCTCCAGTTTCGTAATGGCCGCGCCGATCTCTGGGTGCTCTCCGATCTTCTGTTGCAGCGCCATCAGAATCTGCCGAGCACTTTTAATATGCTCCTCAACCTTGACCGGATTTGAGTTCGGATCGCGTTCGCTGTGCGTTTCCATGGCTACTCCCTCCCTTGGTCTTAACCCTTACAGCATCTCATCTCATTTTACGCATCGGACACATTACGCATCGGACAAAGGCTGCGGAAAAACTCCTAAATGTAGCTGCCTTCGTGAATGTAGCTGCCTTCGTGAATGTAGCTTCCGTCGTGAATGTAGCTGCCTTCGTGGAAGAGCGGCGCTTTAGCGCCGCGTAAGGCGCGCAGAATCAAAGCGGGCTTCAGCCCCCGTGTTCGCTTTGTCGCAGTGAAGGGAGTTTTTCCGCAGCCTGCTAAACGAAGTCAAAGGCGTTTTCTGGGACGCATGTCTTTGGGGCGTTATCGCAAGTAACTATCTCTTAGCGGCTGCGGCGAAGTAAACTTTTGTCGTTTATCGGAGCTGCGATGCGCCTGCTGCGCCTGCACGACGTCGAGATTGGCCCCAACGATCGCCTATTCCGCCACGCGCCTCTGCGTGCATTGATCGTCTGGCTCGCCGCATTCGCCGCCGCCATCGCCTTTTTTCTCCACGCATACACGGCAAAGTGGCGGCCCGGCTACTTCTTCGGCCCGTTTCTGTTGCTCTTTCTGCTTTTGACGCTAAGGATGGTGACGGCGCGCTTCCATCCTTCCAATTGGCTTGTCCGGATGAACGAGACGGGAATCTATGTGCAATACCGTTCCTATTTGAACTACCAGTTGTCCGCCAATGATCCTTCGGTCGTTTTCCTTTCTTTTGGCGAGATCGTGTCGGCCCGATTGATCAAAGAGCGCGTCCACACACCCGATGCGGCAAAGCCAGGCACCACCCAAACCCAACACCTGCGCCATATCGAACTTGAGTTATCCCGAGATCCCGCGCCGCTTGCAGACGCGTTGCAGGCTGAGCGCGGCGAGCAGGCCCCATCCGAAAAACACTGGTATGGGACCAGTTCGACGCTTTACCAGGATTATCCCGTCACGATGTCCGCTACGGCAAGCGTTCGCATACATTGGGACGTAGTGCCGGGCACACAAAAGTTCCTCGACGCCCTGCGCCCCTACACGGTCATCGCCGATCCGGTTTCGTTAACGCAGGACTTCACGCACCTGAAATCGCTCAGCCGTGAAGACCAACAGAAGCAACTCCGCCAACTCGTCGCCCGCGGCCAGAACATCACCGCCACGTACGCCGCCCGCCAACTCTACGGCTGCAGCTTAGGAGAAGCAAAGCAAATGGTGGATTCTCTGCGCGAGGATAAGGTTCCGCGGTAGCCTCCTGAATCCCGTCCCGTGGCAATGCGCCGTTTTAGATTTCGTACTCGTGCATATAAAACGAGCGAGAATCGAGACCTGCCCAGTGTTATCCTGCTTCGATCATGGAAGCCAAAGCCTTGACTCCAATCCTGAATGTCTCCGACATCGCCAGCACGGTCGCATGGTTTGAAAAATGGGGATGGAAGAAATTGTGGGATTGGGGGACGCCTCCAACTTTTGGCGCGGTTGGATCAGGCAAAGAGGTGTGCATCTTTCTCTGTCAGGGGGCGCAGGGAGGCCGCGGCCGCGGCTCGAACACAACCACGTTTCAGCAGGAAGGCGATGAGCAGGGCGACAAGGGCGTTTGGCTGTCAGTCTGGGTCGATGACGTCGACCAGATGCACAAGCACTGCGTTGCCGCCGGCCTCGAGATCACCTTTCCGCCCACCGATATGCCGTGGAACGTTCGCGAGATGCACCTTCGCCATCCCGATGGCCACGTCTTCCGCGTCGGTCGCGGTTTCGAGCCCAAAAAGTAAAACCGGCCGTTGGGACGAATCGCGTCCAGTTAGACGAAGCTCTGCCGAAATTCACAAAATAGGGTGATCCAATCGGCGAGTAAACTTGCTATCGGTGCAAGCCAATGGCCTTCGAGCAGTTTTCCGACCGGGCAAAACGCGTCATCTTCCTGATGCGCGAAGCCGCGAGCAGGAACGGCGAGACCGCCCTGATTGAACCTCACCATCTTCTTGACGGCTTGATTCGCGAGGACCAGGGAGAGTTTGTCGCAAGAATGCCGGCCGTAGTGGAAATCGCCGGCAAGCCGAACCTCCGTCCAGAACCATTCTTCTCGAAAGAAATCGCCGCGGAACTGTTGGCGAAACTTGAACGCACTTACCCGCCGAAAACAGAACCAATTCCGCTCTCAACCGACATGGCGACATCGCCTGCTATAGCCGCCGACAAGCCGTCTTGACGATGAATCGGCAACCGGGATATGCGGATTCGTCAGCTACGTTTGGTCTTTGAACGCGTTTGAGGATAATGGGCTGGCGTGCCTCATTACAGATGCTCCCGCGAACACCGCACGCTTTCAATCAAACCCGAACAACTGCAAGAGCTTGCGCGCAAATGCCAGGAGTCCTGCAAGAGCGATGAGTGCTACAAACAACATAACCGCATACTCAGCGATGTCCTGCGCCCGGTCCTCTGCCCACGCTCGTTGCAACGCCATGAATGCCATCCCAGCCGACGATTTCGACAGCTCGTCGCGCGCTAACTTCGACACTTCTTTCGTCAACAGTTCCTGCCGAACCCTTTGCGACTGTGAGTGTCAACGATCAAGCCTTCGCGAATCGCAGAACCCATCACTACTACTCCCCCCTGGGCCGACCGAAGAACAACACGTAGCCATCAGGATCGCAAATCTCGAACCCGCGCAGGCCGTCAGTCGTATCCTTAAGGGGCACGCTAAATTCTGCTCCATCATCCGCAAATTCAGCGGCCAGCGCATCCGGATCGGGTGCATACACGAATGCATCCCACCTCATAAAGCGATGGCGCTTGGAGTTCGGCAGCGGCGCCACGTCTCGATCAGACTTGACGAAAATCTGCACGCCGTCTCGCCCGATGATCGCGAAAAAAGGATCTCGCTCCGGCTGCCGCAATCTCTTCTCAAACCCCAGCTTGTCGCGGTAAAAAGCGATGGTCTGATCGACATCGCTGACGATAAAACACGGTGAGATTGCCGTAGTCGTTGCTCGTGTCATAAGCGTGAGGCCTGGCGAACTGGCACTTTGCGATTTATGTTTAGCCCCGCAAAAATGCGGAGCGCCCGGTCAACGCGCTCCCCTGGCCCGCGTCAATGGGCACCGCAATTTTCGCCAACGCTGGCGCTGAGAAGCCATGCTCGTTTTGCTGCCGATGCGCTATTCTATTGCCTGCCGCCGCAGCGACGCCATGAAGATCGTGCCCGTAATCAAATCCAGCGATCTGCAACGGTCGTTGCATTTCTACACGCAAGTTCTCGACTTCGAGCGTAAGTGGCCCAGCTATGAAGATCGCGAAATGGCGAACGGAGTCATCGACCTGGTGCGCGACGGCGCGGAACTCCAGCTCTCCCGCCACGCCGGAGACGGTGTCTTCGGCTCCGTGAACCGCGTCTTCGTCGACGACGTCGATCAGCGCTACATCACCTTCCGCAAGCGCGGCCTCGATACCACCCACCGTCCCGACTCTCCCCTTCACACCGCGCCCGTCGACCAAACCTGGGGACTCCGTGAATTCGCGGTCACCGATCCCGACGGCAATAACCTCTGTTTCTGCACGCCCATAAAATAACTCCTGGAATCTCGATAGTGAAGGGGTTTTGAGTGTAAGGGGATGTTTCAACAGCCGGGCGGCACTGTCAGGCTATCGACGCTTATCCCACAACAGTTCGTAAAGCATCCAAAGGGAAGCCCCGGCAAAAATCAGGCCTACCAGTTGAATCTGTACGCGGGAACGCAGATAAGGCTTCATAAACCGGTGGGGCCAAACGATGTGAGCTACGCCGATGACAGCGAAGATCAGAAGGAAACCCACTCCAAGCAGGTCTTTCCAAAGATTATTGGGGTACATGGTTCGACTGCGATGTTAGCCCCTTCAGAGAAATGTTAGCAATACGGGCGGATGGTTGATGTAGCCAAGGCCATGGCGCTCAAAACCCCGCACTAGGGTCAATGAGCGGCGATGTTTCGCCAATCGCAGGTCGCAGTTTGGACCGAAACGGGGCGCCATCAAGAAGATGAGGGCGTTTTGCCACCATTTTGTAATTGGTGAACTGCTCTGACCAAAAAGTAACCGCGCTCCAAGGCGAGTGCGAGGAACATCAGGATGAGAAGCCAGTCGAGAGCGGCGAACACTAGTGAACGGTTTGTTTCTGCACCTAGACGATATCCAAATAGGCAGCCAGCGAAGAATGCCATAAAAACCGTGCCAAACGCGGCAGTGGTGGGGCTCCTCATAGCATCTGTCACGCCTCGCTCAACATATTCTGCCAAGGTCCACGTCATAAGACCTCCTTCCCGATTATCACCAAAATTGTACGAGCACCGACGCTCATTGAGAATTGCTTGGCGTCGCCCTGAAATTCATTCGGAGTCTGCTTCGAGGTCGGG
>DATBEI010000186.1:0-7611 GCA_036269595.1 Candidatus Sulfotelmatobacter sp. | reverse complement strand
GTGAATCCCAGGCGCTCGTGCGCTTTCTTCACCAGGTCTTCCAGTTGCGGCTGCGTCATGCCGTCTTTCACCGCCAGGTACGCCGCGTGATAGGCCGCGAGCGTGACCTGCGCGGCCAGCCGCATCAGCGCGATTTCGTGCGCGGTCTTGATCATGCGGCATCCGGCGGTCACCGGAGTGGCACTAGCCAGGCTGGCCTGCGCCGCCGCTTTGCGGATGTCGTCGGCAAAGACGAAGCGCACCGTCTCCTCGATCCCCAACTTGCCGCTGCCCATGCCGCGGTCTTTCAGTCCCTGCGCCACGCGCTCGTAGGGGCTCTCGTCTTCCTGCCACACGCGCACATCAGGCTGTGCGCCGTCGGGCGCGTTCTGGATCTGCTCGCGGGCGCGTCCTTCTTCGAACGCCGGGCAAACGTAAAACGCCTTGCCTTTGGCGGGCAGCACCAGGGTAAACATGCGCTCGCCGCCCCACCAGCGAATACCGCCGAAGTAGCGCAGCGACGTGCCTTCCATCAGCAGGATGGCGTCGAGCCCGTTCTCGCTCATCAGTTGGCGCGCGTGTTCCTGGCGCTGCTGGCGCTCTTCTCGCGAAATGGGCGTGGCCTCGCTCTTGCGCGATTGCAGCTTGGCCAGCGATGGTGGCAGGGAAGCGTCCGCCTCCTGCGCCGCGGCAGCCGTCACCAGCGAACGGGACGCCGCCATCCCCGCCGTCACACCGCCCACTTCCAAAAACCGTCGCCGCGAAATCATGCATCGTCCTCCTGCGAGAATTAGAGTTCGGACATTATAGGGGGATTTTTGATTTTTGATTGCTGATTGCTGATTGGGTGATTTGGTGATCGGTGAATGATGATTGTCGATTGGGAATCTCGAACTTCCCAGTTCAGGCGTCGGAAGTCGAACTAGCCACTAGCCACTGACCACTACTTCTGGGGCGGCCAGCAAAAATGAAGGAAAAACACAGATAAGTGCAACCGTTCTTATGAGTTAAAAGCCAGTTTGCTTACATATTTGTACGTACAGATGAAAGTAAGTGACGGTGAGAGGAAGACTGGCAAAACCGCTTCCGCTCCTCGCCTACGATACCCTTTGCGGAGCCGGAAACGGCCCTGGCGTCGACGATCGGTACTCGACCCAGGCTTAGGAGTCCTCCGAGGCGAACTCTTCGTCAGCGAGCCTGCAAATGCCCTTCTACGACTTTTCAATGACTTCCACCTAGGCTCAATGACTTAGCAGAGCGACGGCATCAATATGCGCTAAGGCTGATTGCAACATTCGTGATCTTGGTTGCACAATCTAACGAAGCCATTTGTCGAGAACGCC
The DNA here is from genome assembly GCA_036269595.1 of Candidatus Sulfotelmatobacter sp. Lineage (GTDB taxonomy): Bacteria > Acidobacteriota > Terriglobia > Terriglobales > Acidobacteriaceae > Sulfotelmatobacter. The sequence continues at coordinate 6,289 of DATBEI010000186.1, read as the reverse complement.
ATTTGAATATTCTGCGACGGTAACTGGGAGTCCGGTATGGGTGTCAGCGATCCTGAGATGCAAAAGAAGGTCTTTGGACCTCGATGGCAACACGAACTTGAGAAGCAGAGCTGGCCCCGATGGAAACGCCTCATCCATCGTTTTCAACGCTGTCCAGTTTGCAAGCCGAAAATTCAGGGTCGAAAAGTTCAATGAGTCTTGCGGCCCGATTACGGCAACAACTCTTTCCCCTAATCTAACTTTGGAATCTGGATTTCAGTGCGCGAGTTGCGGGGAGTGGAATGTGACTTCGGTGGACGAATCTGCCGGGCGGCGGCAGAGTTATGTCGAGGACTGCCAGGTTTGCTGCAAGCCGAATGTGCTGCGCGTCGAGTATGACGCTTCGTCGCAGGAATTCTCGATTGCGGCGGAGTTGGAGTGAGGCGGTAGGAGGGACTTCGAACGCATTGTCGAGCGTCGCTCAACTCGGACAGCCCCTTCGACTTCGCTCAGGGCAGGCTAAGGGCCGCTGTCCCTACATGGATACCTCTGACGCTTTCTGGCCGAGCGCGCTATAGTTACTGGCGGCAGGGAGGGATGAATGGCAATGGCGACTGGCTACAGCGCGGGCAGGATGGTGGCGCACAACATGGTGACCACGCAGTTTGAGCTCGATGGCTTCCGGGTGACGCGCACGCTGGGCGTGGTGCGCGGGATTGTGGTGCGGTCGCGATCGATCTTCGGAACCATTGGCGCTGGCTTGCAGACATTGATTGGCGGGAACATCACACTGCTCACCAACTTGTGCGAGAAGACGCGCGCCGAGGCCTTCGACCTGATGCTGATGCACGCCGCGGAACTTGGCGGCAACGCCGTGGTGGGCGCGCGCTACGACGCGACCGAAGTTATGCAGGGCGTCACCGAAGTGCTCGCCTATGGCACAGCCGTGTATGTTGAGCCGGCGAAGTGATGTAGCGCCGCGTCGACACTATCCGCATACAAATCGGATGTGGCACCAGGTGGCGTCGAAGCTGCCCTTTTCTACACTGCCGTCCCTGAAGTGAAGTTCGTATTCTCCGGCGGAAATCTTTTCGTTGACGAACTTGTCGAGATGCAGGCTGCCGGAACTCGCAGCCTCGCAAACTCCTGGCTTCATACAGCGGATCGCTCCTACCTCGGTGGCGCGCACTTCCGCGGTATACGGTGCGGACTTGGGAAGGTTTTGCCAGATCGCAATCTTAAGGTAAGGCTCGGCGATCTTGCCGCATTCGCCCCGAGCGGCGGTGAAATAAAATTCGAGGGCGACGGCGTCAGTCGGCGCGCAGCCGTATTGCGCATAGGCGAAGGGGAAGTGCGCGGAGGAGTCCGCTGGCCGGTGCGCCGTCGCCGAACCGGTGGACAGGATCATGCCCAGAAGGCAGGCAGTCGCAGTCGTTCTGAACAGCCACGCCATTTCGTTGCTCCCTAGTGGATGTTCATTCTTTGTAGAGCCAGCCGGCCACCAGGGCGGCGAGGATGGCGCCCAGCCACATTTCGACCATCTGTCCAAAGGGCAGGCCGCGTCCGGCAGGGAACCAGGTGGCTTCGGCGAAGTTGCTGGGGAATCCGGCAAAGAAGCCGGCGAGAAATCCAACGCGCAGCGCTGTGCTGGGACCGGGGCCCAAGCCCTGACGCGCCCAGGCGTAAAGATGCGCGACCGCGATCGCCATAATGAACAGCAGCACAATCCACTGCGCGGTGAAGTAGGGATAGCGCGGTGCTTTCAGGTACAGGCCCGCACTTTGCGCCGCCATGTAGCGGCGTTCGGTGATGAAATGGTAGACGAAGAAACTCCACGCGTTCCACACCACGCCGCCTGCGATACCGCCTAACCACATCCTTCCGCGATTGAGTGACACGTAGCGCCTCCTGAGATGGATTTGCCGAACGGGCCCTGGGACGAGATGCGCGCAGTGTACACGAAAATAGCGAGGGACGAGATGACGGAGTGAATGCGGGGCAGGTTTGAGCGGGCGGCGAACGATTTCCGGCGGAGCCCTGGCTTCGCCTGCGGCTGTGGAGCTGCGGGCCTGGGCATGCGGTTGAGTGCCTCGACCTTCGTTTGGCTCGATGCGGGCATGATGCGCGGCAGATTCCCCGGGTTTGAGAAGAAGGCGAAGACGCGCTCGAGGGGGAAGGGAACCCAATGTTCGAATTCAAGATGAGGCATGAATGTTTTTATCGTAATTGCTCATCTCGTCGAAGGCGACACCAGACGCTAAAACCCGGAATTTTCTGCCAACGCAGTGGCACGACTGAAAGCCGTGCCCTTCCAGAACCTTCGAACCTACCCTTCACAAACGTTCGACTGCGCCACCCTTACTTGTCATGCTGAGCGGAGAACGAGCGGAGCGGAACGCGAGGCTCGTTCGGAGTCGAAGCATCCCTAGCCGCGCCGGTGTCGCTCATCCAGGGGTACCACTCCGAAGCAAGATCGAGCCAATGCGGATTGCGGCGGACGATCAGGGCGATTTTCTTAACGCGCGTCCATCCCTTGAGTTGTTTTTCGCGGGCTAACGCTTTGTGCACGTCATCGTAGGATTCCCAATAGATGAGGCGCACGACGTTGTAGCGATCGGTGAATCCTTCGAAATGATGAAATTTGTGCTGGAAGACGCGGCGGTGGAGATTGCCGCTTACTCCAATGTAAAGCGTGCCGGAGAGGCTTGCCATGATGTAAGTGCAATAGTAGCGAGGGTCGCGCATGAGTGGAATACTTGGATGTTCTCGGGGTATTTGCCGTGATGGCGGTCACGTTTCCGGTAGTGGTTCCCTAAATGGGATTTCGGTCGGGGGTAGGGATGCTTCGACTGCGCGGGAGGATCGCTGCGCTCTCCTTCCCGCTTCGCTCAGCATGACAGGGGTTTTAGTTGCACCGGGACTACGGGGCTGGTGGGTGCTTCGCATTGCGTTAGGCAAGGACGGGAAGGTTCGGTTAGGTAGGGATGCTTCGACTGCGCGGGAAGGATCGCTGCGCTCTCCTTTCCGCTCCGCTCAGCATGACAAGGGTTTTAGTTGCACCGGGACTACAAGGCTGGTGGGTGCTTCGTGTCAGGCAAGGATGGGAAGGTAGGGATGCTTCGACTGCGCGGGAAGGATCGCTGCGCTCTCCTTCCCGCTTCGCTCAGCATGACAAGGGGTTTAGTTGCACCGGGACTACAGGGCTGGTGGGGGCTTCGCATTTCGGCAAGCCAAGGATGTGGAGGTTAGGTAGGGATGCTTCGACTGCGCGGGAAGGATCGCTGCGCTCTCCTTTCCGCTTCGCTCAGCATGACAAGGGGTTTCTAACTAGGCATGGCACGCGATTCTCGGTAATTCGAGGTTTGGTTTGCCATTTCCACAATAAAATCGGTGCGGGGCGCGGGGGTCAAGAAAAATCGTAGCGAACGAATAGCGAAGGAACCGCAGACCTAAACACAACCAGTAGTAGTTAACCAAGCTGGCGACCACAAGGCTTCGTAGTTTCCCAAAACGGTGTCCAACTGGGTCGAGCACTATCAACTTTGTGCTTGACAATAAAAGACTTACAGCTAAGATGTGGTACAAAGTGGTACGAAGTGGTAAGCACGGTTTGAGAATGGGAAGCGCGAGCTGAAAACGAGGAGCCGGTGGGAAACCGACCCAAAAGCACGACGGACAGCCCGAATCGCCCGATCTTCACCGAACTTTGCGAAATTTTGACCTCCCTGGTTGCTGTGGTAGCGGCGTACAGAAGGGCCCCGGTAAGGGGCAAGGGCCTTAACCATGTTTCGCGGCAATCATCCAACCCGGGTCGACGAAAAAGGACGGCTCAAAATCCCGGCCGAATTCAAGCGGGTGATCGACGAGAAATACGGTCAGCAATTCTACATCACAAGTTTGGATGGCAAGGTTGCTCAAGTGTATCCCTTCGAGGAATGGGAGCGGATCGAGCAGAAGCTGGCAGGGCTCTCCAACTTCAATCCTACGAAGAAGAAATTTCTGGACCGGACGAATTATTACGGGCAGCAAGTCGAGATGGACGGGCAGGGACGGTTGTTGCTGCCGCAGTTGCTGCGCGAGACGGGGCAGATCAAGGGCGAGGTAGCGGTTCTGGGGAATTTGACGTATCTCGTGGTCAGGAACCTGGAGCTGTTCAAACGGGAGATCGAAGAAGAAAAGTTCACGCCTGACGATGAGAAGACGCTCGACGAATTGGGCATCTAGTGGGCGAGGGATCAACAGACACCCCTCAGGGGGTTGGGCATGGTGGTGGAAGAGCGACACGTCTTTCAGCAAATCATGTTCCGGTTCTTTTAAAAGAAGCGATCGACTTTTTAGCCGTGCGGCGGGGTGGGACCTATATCGACGCCACGGTGGGTTTGGGCGGGCACAGTTACGAAATCGCAAAACGCCTGGGCGCACCGGGACATTTGATTGGGCTCGATAAAGATCCTGCAGCGCTGGCCATAGCGCGTCAAAGGCTGACCGCAGATTCCTCGACTGCGCTTAGCGATTCGAAAAGCGAATCGTTAAGCTCCGCTCGGAATGACAAAGCGGATGACAAGGGGTTGGGGGATTGGCCGGAGATCACGTTGTTGCAGCGGTCCTTTGCGGAAATTGGGAAAGGGCACAAGGCGGGCAGCGTGGATGGAATTCTGGCCGATGTTGGAGTGAGCAGTCTGCAACTGGACGACGCGGCGCGCGGATTTAGTTTTCAGGCGGATGGACCGCTGGACATGCGGATGGACCCGCGTGGCGAGCGAACCGCCGAACAAGTGGTAAACCACCTCGACGAGCGACAGCTTGCCGATGTGATTTACGAATTCGGAGAGGAAAGGAGGTCGCGGAGAATCGCCAGAGCCATTTGCCGGTCGCGGCCGATACGATCTACCGCTCATCTTGCGGATGTCATATCAGCCGCGGCCCGGCCAATGAATCAGGCAGAGAGAAGGATTCATCCCGCGACTAGAACTTTTCAGGCTCTTCGAATCTTCGTAAACCGCGAACTGGAAGATCTGAAGGCGCTGCTGGAAGCGGCGCCGCGGATTCTGAAGCCAGGAGGACGCGTGGTGGTGATCAGTTTTCACTCGCTCGAGGATCGGATTGTGAAAGACGCCTTCCGCGAGGGAGCGATTAAGGAAAAGCACTTTCGAGTGCTGACCAAGAAGCCGGTAACGGCAACGGAATTCGAAAGCGATCGAAATCCGCGGGCGCGCAGCGCGAAATTGCGAGCGGCAGAAAGAGTTTAGAGTTTGGCTCCGGAAAACCTGCCGGAGTTCCCGGCACAGCTGTAATGGCGTGCCGGGCCCAAAGTTCAGGTCGAAGGCGGACGAAGATTCGCCGAGAAGCTGAAAGCTGTATTTACGGGTTCCGTGGTAGGAATCCAAAATTGAGGGAACGGACAATGCACACGGGAACATTGATCAACGATTTGATGGCGACGGTGGTGCGGGTGGGGCGGACGACGGAGAGCCAGTTGATCGAGCAACGGGAACTGCACGAGATTTTCGCGATGCAAATTCCTGTCGTCGAGGGTGACCACGTTTACATGGGAGCAGCCTAATGGCAGCAGCGGCGGCAACATTTCGCGGATCGTACCCGGTGGAAGAGCGTCGTTCGATTTGGACAGGAACGCCGGAGATTTACTTTTCCAAGGCGATCGACAATTCACGGCTGGTCAAAGTGGAAGATCCGCGGCGCACGCGCGAGATGAAACAATTTGGCACGGCGCTGGCTTGCCTGTTCCTGCTGGTGTTTACCTATGCCTGGCAGCATTTCAAGGCGATCGAGTACGGCTACCAGATCGAGTCGGCGAAGCGGGAGTTGAGCGACAAGACGGAGATGAATCACGCGCTGCGGCTGGAAGATGCGTCGTTGCGCGATCCCGAGCGCATTGACGTGCTGGCGCGGCGGATTGGGCTGGTACCGCCGGAGCCGGGACAGGTGATTCGCATGGACGCGACTTCGGGCGATGCGCAAGGGCCAGTGATGGCGAGCGCTGTGCCGGTGACGGTGATTCCGGGGCAGTAAGTTCTCTCGTAGCGGCGGACGCAGCTTGTCCTGAGACGAGCCGAAGGATCCGCCTGCCTAGCGACTTCGGCATTCGGCGGCGGCCTGTCTGTAAGTGGGCCGCCAGATTTGTCTGAGGATAGTTCTAACCTTGTCACCCTGGAAGAAGCGGTTGTCATCCTGAGCGAAGCGAAGGACCTGTGCACGTTGCCGGCAGCATCACCGGTGTCGAAGAGTACATAGGTCCTTCGGTCCGCCAACGACGCGGCCCTCAGGATGACAAAACGCTGGACGACAAAAC
>DATBEI010000142.1:0-10365 GCA_036269595.1 Candidatus Sulfotelmatobacter sp. | reverse complement strand
GTGGTGTAATCGGCTCACGCAGCGACAGCCGCCTCCAGTTGTCAGGTTTTATATGTTTTTGTCGCGGAGAGCCCTCTCCGTTTTCCGCGAGCGCCAGTTCGATTTTTCCTTCAACTTTCGCCAGAGTCCCGGCAGCCGAGGCGGCTGCCGCTCCGTGGGTTACCATGGTCCCGTGCAATCGTTGCCGCAACGCGTGCTTTCCCATATTCGACGGCAGGAATTGTTGCGGGCGGGTGATCGGGTTGGCGTTGCCGTCTCGGGCGGGATTGATTCCGTCGCGCTTTTGCGATTGCTGCTCGACCTGAAGAACGAGTTAGGCATCGTTTTGTCGGTCGTGCATTTCAACCACAAGCTGCGCGCGGCAGAATCGGACGCGGATCAGGAATTTGTGGCGAGGCTGGCTTGCGAGTATGAGTTGGAATTCCACGTCGACAGCGAAGATGTGGCGCAGAACGCGGCGGAGGAGCGCGTCAGCGTCGAGACGGCCGCGCGGGAGTCGCGATATGCATTCTTTCGTCGCCTGCTCGGTGATGCCGTTGACCCTCAGGGGCTAAAGCCCCGCCTTGGTGCGGGCCCTGACGGCACGGCTGAAGCCGTGCCCTTCCACGAAACGCCTGATGGCGCGTCTAAAAGCCGCGCCCTCGCAAAGCTGTCAAATCTCGGTTCGGGCTCAGATTCGGCCGTGGCTTTTCTCGACAAGATTGTGACTGGCCACACGCTTGACGATCAGGCGGAAACCGTGCTCATGCGCATTATTCGCGGCGCTGGTCTGCGCGGCTTGGGCGGCATTCACCCGCGAATCTGCGTGGAAGATGATGACGGAGTCCTTTGCGGCGAAATCGTTCGGCCGTTGCTTGACATCCGCCGCTCCGAACTGGAGCAGTACCTCCAGAATCTCCGTCAACCCTGGCGCGAGGATTCGACCAATGCGGACGCGCGGTTTACGCGCAATCGGGTTCGCAAGCTGGTCGTTCCGTTGCTGGAGCAGCAGTTCAACCCTGCCGTGGCCGAAAATTTGGCCGAGTTGGCGGAAATTGCGCGCGGCGAAGAAGACTACTGGGAAAACGAAATTTCCGGTTGGATGGGCACCTCAGTCCACTGGTCGCAGCCGGCGTGGGCGCTGGCGGCGACGCAAACGCCAGGCTTAGTTCAGATCGCTTTGGGTGGCGCGCAGTCCCGGGAATCCGATTTTCGATCCAAAATCGACCAAGCCCCGTGCCTCGTGCTGAACGCCTCTGTGAGCCGCATGTGGTTTCTGGCCGAGCCTGTGGCCGTGCAGCGCAGGCTGGTTAAGTCCATCGGCGAAAACGCCCGCCTTCCGCTCGAATTCAAACACGTAGAAGAAATACTCCGATTTGCGGCTCAGGACGACGCTTCCGGCAAGGAACTATCTCTTCCTCTCGGATGGAAGCTAATCCTCGAACCAGAAGAACTAATCTTCCTAACCCCCGATCTGCGTGAGCCCACGGCGCCTCATGATTATGAGTACGAACTAAAGATTCCCGGTCAGGTTGCCGTTTACGAGGCGGGCTCATCCATTTCCGCCCAACGTGTTCCAGCCGATGCGCAGCCGCGCTATAATCCAGACCACCTTCTCGATGCCGAATCCCTGCCCGGACCGCTCAGGGTGCGGAACTGGCGTCCGGGAGACCGGTTTTGGCCGGCTCATACAAAGTCCCCCAAGAAGATCAAGGAACTGCTGCAGGAAAGTCATGTTGCGCCGGCGGAGCGTAAGTGTTGGCCGTTGGTTGTCAGCGGGGACGAGATCGTGTGGCTGCGTGGGCTTCTGGCTTCGGCTAGCTTTCGGCCGAAAGCGGGGCGAGTGGCCATCTTAATCGCCGAGGTTCCCTTGACCGGACGCGAGGTGTTGGAAGTTTGATTGGTTTTGTGCCGGGGAGGCACGCAATTTTCATGAACCCGAGAGTCGAGCCCCTTCGACCGGTCATCAGCAGCGAGCAGATCCAGAAACGAGTCAAAGAACTGGGCCGGCAAATCTCCGACGATTACAAAGGCCAAACCATCCAAATGCTGGCGGTCCTGGAAAATGCCTTTATGTTTCTGGCCGACCTGGTGAGGGCTGTCGATGTGCCCGTCGTTTGCCAGTTCATCAAGCCCAAGTACAGCCGGAGCCAAGGCGGTTCCGCCAGCGAGGTCATGGAGATTTTCTTCAGCCATGAGCCCGACATTCGCGGCCAGCACATCCTGCTAGTGGAGGGATTGGTGCATTCGGGCGTGACCAGCGAATTTCTGATGAGCGACTTGCGATCTCGAGGGGCGGCTTCGGTTAAGCTCGCGACGCTGGCCGACCGCCAGTCAGCGCGGCGAGTGCCCTTGCAGCCCGATTATTTTGGCTTTCTGGTCGACGAAACCTTTCTAGTCGGATATGGCTTGGGAGCAGTGGAACAGACCAGCCGGAACCTGCCCTATCTGGCAGCGGCAAACCCCGATCATAAGCTACTTAAGTAACAAGTACATAAGCGCGCCTTTTTCCTCAGGAAAATGTAGAATAAGGTGCCCAAGTATTTTGACAATCGAAAGTCACTCAAGGGCATCTAATCGCTGTAGGAGCCTCGGGGGTGGTACTATCGGGACCCCGTATTTGTATTGAGGAGTTTTCTAGGTGAACTCAACCGTTAAAACCGTATTGTTCTGGTTGCTTATCTGCGTATCTGCCCTCCTGCTCTGGGAAGTGGTGAAGGGCGCCCGCGACGGCCAGAAAGACAAAGAAGTAAACGCCACCCAGTTCATGAGCGACGCGGAACAGAACAACGTTCGCGAACTCACCGTAAATGGCATGGAAGTGCGCGGCAAATATCGCGACGGTTCCGCGTTCCATACTACGCTCACCATGAACTACTTCACCCCCGAAGTGCTCAAGGACCTGCATGCCAAGGGAGTGAACGTCAACTTCCGCGACGTGAATAGTGGCAGCTTGCCGCTACAGTTGCTGGGGACGTGGGCTCCGCTAATTCTTCTGGGCGCACTATGGTTCTTCATGATCCGCCAGATGCAAACCGGCGGCAATAAGGCGCTGTCATTCGGCAAGAGCCGGGCCCGCCTGCTCTCCATGCAGCAGAAGAAAGTCACGTTCAAAGACGTGGCGGGCGTGGAAGAGGCCAAAGAAGAACTGCGGGAGATTATCGAGTTCCTGCGCGAAGCGCAGAAATTCCAGAAGTTGGGCGGACGCATACCCAAAGGCGTGCTGCTGGTCGGGCCTCCTGGAACTGGCAAGACGCTGCTGGCTCGGGCGGTTGCCGGCGAAGCTAACGTTCCCTTCTTCTCGATTTCAGGTTCGGATTTCGTGGAAATGTTTGTCGGCGTTGGCGCCAGCCGCGTGCGCGATCTTTTCGAACAAGGGAAGAAGAACGCCCCCTGCATCATCTTCATCGATGAAATCGACGCAGTTGGGCGTCATCGTGGCGCAGGACTCGGCGGCGGACATGACGAACGCGAACAGACTTTGAACCAACTGCTGGTGGAGATGGACGGCTTCGAATCCAACGAAGGCGTCATTCTGATGGCAGCCACCAACCGCCCAGACGTGCTCGATCCGGCTCTACTGCGACCTGGCCGTTTCGACCGCCGCGTCGTGGTAAGTCGTCCTGACGTTCGCGGCCGCGAAGAAATCCTTCGCGTACACACCCGTAAGATTCCTCTTGCGGAAGATGTCGATCTCTCTGTATTGGCTCGTGGCACACCAGGATTCTCAGGCGCAGACCTTGCCAACATGGTGAACGAGGCTGCACTGGCGGCCGCTCGGCAGAACCGCAAAGCAGTTTTGCATTACGACTTCGAGCTAGCCAAAGACAAAGTGCTGATGGGCGTAGAGCGCAAGTCTCTGCTGCTCACCGACGAGGAAAAGAAGAACACGGCGTATCACGAAGCGGGGCACGCGCTGGTGGCGGCGAAGATGCCGAACTCCGATCCTCTGCACAAAGTCACGATCATCCCTCGCGGGATGGCTTTGGGCGTGACGATGCAATTGCCGACCGACGACCGGCACAACTATTACAAGAACTATCTGGAAACCGAGATCGCGATCCTGATGGGCGGGCGCATCGCGGAAGAGTTGTTCCTTAACGTGCTGAGCACGGGCGCCGGAAACGACATTGAGCGAGCCACCGAAATGGCGCGCAAGATGGTCTGCGAGTGGGGCATGAGCGATCTTGGTCCCATGACGTTTGGGAAGAAGGAAGAGCAGATATTTCTGGGCCGCGAGATTGCACAGCACCGCGACTACAGCGAAGACACGGCCATCAAGATCGACCAGGAAGTCCGCAAGCTTGTGAACGCCGGTTACACGACGGCCAAGCAAGTCATTTCCGACAATCGTGATGTGCTCGAGCGCATTGCCCGTGCCTTGATCGAGCGCGAAGTTCTCGATGCGAACGAGATCAAGATGCTCGTCGAGGGCCAGGAACTGCCGCCGATCCAGCCGCCGCCCACGTCGAAAGATGACGGCGTGCAGCACGTCATTAAGCCGGAGCTACAGCCAGGACGTGCTAAGGGCGGAGAGCGGCCAGCGACGGCGTAAAGCTTTGCTAAGCCTGCAAAAAGGGGGCGGCCACGAGCCGCCCTAAATTTTTGTACGACAGTGCCGCCTTAGCCAGTCCCCAAATTGCCCGATTACCCCCTAGATTCGGCACTTTCTATGGGCCGAAAAAATGCTTTTTTGTGGTATAATTAAACAAGTCACAAGACAACCCTAAGTATTAGGAATTTCAATAACTTGAAGTCTTTTTGCGAAGGGTTTTCGGGCACTTGAGTCAGGGCGAAAATTCCAGCCAAATTCCAGGAATTCGCAGCACCCAGTTTGCAAGAAAAATCGGGACATTTTCGCGGAGCGGAATGGCCACCAAAGAAATTCATACTCCCATCGCAGACACTAAAACAAAAAACGGAATCGTAACGCCGATCGCGCCTCCGAACCTTGGAGGCAACGGCAACAAGAACGATTACAACGCCGACTCGATCAAGGTCCTAGGCGGCATGGAAGCGGTGCGCAAGCGTCCTGCGATGTATATCGGATCGACGGGCGATCTTGGCCTGCATCACCTAGTCTATGAAGTCGTTGACAATTCCGTGGACGAGGCGCTCGCTGGGTTTGCCACGAAGATTGAAGTCATCATCCATCTGGACAATTCGATCACGGTCATCGACGACGGCCGCGGCATTCCGGTCGACGACATGGTGATCGACGGCGAGAAAGTTTCCGCGGCGCAAGTGGTGATGACGACGTTGCACGCTGGCGGTAAATTCGATTCTTCTACTTACAAAGTTTCGGGCGGACTGCACGGCGTGGGCGTGTCGTGCGTCAACGCACTGAGTGAAGATCTGGAGTTGGAAATCTGGCGCGACGGCGCCACCTGGCAGCAAAACTATTCCAAGGGTGACCCCACCAACAAGCTGAAAAAAACCGGCGCCACAAAAAAGCGCGGGACCAAAGTTCATTTCTTACCCGATCGCTCTATCTTCACCGCGACCGAATACAACTACGACACGCTGGCCCAGCGCCTGCGCGAGCTCGCCTTCCTCAACAAGGGACTGCTAATCACGCTGACCGACGAGCGCGCCACTGATTCGAAGACTGGCGAGCCCAAGCAGACCGACTTCAAGTACAACGGCGGCATTGCCGAGTTCATCAAGCACCTGAATCGCGGCAAGCAGGTTCTGCACGACAAACCGATTTATATGGAAGACGACCGTAACGGCGTGCACATGGAGATCGGCCTGCAGTACAACGACGCGTACTCGGAGACAATATTCAGCTTCGCCAACAACATCAACACCATCGACGGCGGCACGCATCTTTCCGGCTTCCGCACCGCGCTGACTCGGACCATCAATTATGCGGGGCAGCAGATGGGGCTGTTCAAGGACGTCAAAGAAAATCTGACTGGCGACGACGTGCGCGAAGGCCTGGTTGCGGTGATCAGCGTGAAACTGCCGCAGCCCCAGTTCGAAGGCCAGACCAAGGGCAAGCTGAATTCCGACATTGCGGGCACGGTCACGCAGTTCGTGAACGAACGGCTGGGCGCGTTCTTCGAACAGAACGCGACGGTCGGCAAGAAGATCATCAACAAAGCTGTCGATGCTGCGCGCGCTCGCGAGGCCGCCCGCAAAGCGCGCGATCTCACTCGCCGCAAAGGCGCGCTCGATTCCGGAGGCCTGCCGGGCAAACTGGCGGATTGTTCGGAACGCGATCCCAACCGCTGCGAATTGTTCCTGGTCGAAGGTGAGTCCGCCGGCGGGACCGCGAAGCAAGGACGCGACCGCCGCTTCCAGGCGATTCTGCCGCTGAAGGGCAAAATCCTCAACGTGGAAAAAGCGCGCTACGACAAGATGCTGGCGCACGAAGAAATTCGCGCCATGATCACCGCGCTTGGCACTGGCATTTCGAAGGAAGATTTCGATCCCACGAAGGTGCGTTACGGAAAAATAATTCTGATGACCGACGCCGACGTCGACGGCAGCCACATTCGCACGCTGCTGCTGACGTTCTTCTTCCGCCACATGCAGGATCTGATCAAGCGCGGAAACGTGTTTATCGCACAGCCGCCTCTGTTCTCTCTGAAAAAAGGCAAGTCGCAGCAGTACATTAAAGACGAGCGCGAGTTCGTGAAAGTAATGGTGAAGCGTGCAGCCGATGGCTTGACGGTGCGCTACGGCGAAGGCGCCGCCAAGATCGAAGGTAAGGATCTTTCGCGCTTCATGACTGTGCTCGACGAATATCTCGGCTTTTTCGAGAAGCTCGACAAGCGCGTGCGTAACGAGCGCGTGACCGAACTGATTCCGAAACTCGACTTGGCCAAGCGTGCCGACTTTGAAGGCGACAAGAAGGCTCCGCCCAAAAAGATTGAGCGCCTGGAAAAAGAACTGAAGAGGCTGCAGAAAGAAGAAGGCTTCAAGAGTGCGGAGGCGCGCTTCGACGAAGAACACAATTTGTGGGAAGTCAGCTTCGTCAACAAACACGGCGCCGAACATGTCATCAACTGGGTTCTGGCTTCCAGCGCGGAATGCCGGCAGATGATCGCGAAGTACAAGCAGATCGAACCTTACATGGAGCCGCCGTTTATCGTCGAAACAGTGGCCAAGGCGGCGCCCGCAGCCGGCAACGCCGATGGCGGGGAAGGCGAACCTGGGTCTGCCGGCGCGGAGCAGGACGATAAGAAAGCGGCGAAGCCTGCCAAGCGTAAAACTGAAACCGAAGTCGTGGAGAAGACCAACGTTCGTGAACTTCGCGACTATGTCATCAATGAAGGTCGCAAGGACTTCACCATCCAGCGCTACAAAGGACTCGGCGAAATGACCGCTCCGCAGTTGTGGGAGACGACCATGGATCCCGAACGCCGCACGTTGCTTTCAGTAAAGCTCGAAGATATCGCCGAGTGCGAGACCATCTTCACCACGCTGATGGGCGAAGATGTGGAAGCGCGCCGCAAGTTCATCGAAGAGAATGCGCTCGACGTGAAGAACCTGGATATCTAGCCACGGATCTTCACGGATTCGCACGGATAAATCTGGGGCGGCTTGGTCGCCCATTCTATTTCCGGCTTGTAGCGGCGCATTCGTTGCTGGTTTGGTCTTCGCGTTCTCGGCGACTCCTTCGCGATCTCTGGGGTTCAAGCTTTCGGCCTCTTCAATGCGGTCGGTGTTCAAGCGACTCTGAATACTGAGTCGCTTGCGATTCTGGTTTCTCTCCCCGGAACACGCGCGAAATGCCGCGCACGATGCGGCGCATGGGCAGTTCGCCTTTGCCGTCGGCAAAAAAGATTTCTCCCACCCGCGTTCCGCGGTAATACCAGCGTTTGAGCAGAGCAAGATGCTCCATGGAGTCTAGCGATCGCATCGTCTGTAGGGCAGGAAACGAATCCAGCGCCGCCTGCACTCGCGACTCCATTGATTGCGACTTTGCGTGTTCCGCAGACTGAATCGCGAACGGAATTGGCCCGCGAATCGTTCCGGAGTCGATGCGGAAAAACGCGACTGAGCCGGCAATGTGACTAGGCTGAATCATCAGCGCCGAAAGCCGGTCCAGCCGTTGCACGATCTCCGGCACTTGGCTCAGGATAGGCTTCAGTTTTTCCACGCGCGTGTGAATCGCGGCCGCATCTTCAAACGCGAGTTTGCCCGAGGCCGCTTCCCGTTCGGCCGAGAGTTCGCGGATCAGAGATTCGCCGCCGGAATCGAAATAGGCCTGCACTCGATTCACCTCGGCGGCATATTCCTCATCGCTGCAGCCCCTGAAACAGGGCGCCAGGCACATTTTCATCTCGGAATAAATGCACCCGGGAAATTTAGGATCCGGATGCAGGTCATCGACGCACCGCCGCATCTTGAAGAAGTCGAGCGAATCGTTCATGAACTTCTCGGCAGCCAACCGCGAAACGAACGGTCCGTAGTAGAGAGAACGCCCACCCAGTCGCCCGAGTCGCGTCGTAAGCGATGCCCGCGGGTATTCGTTTTCAAGATGCAGCTTCACCAGCGGCGCGAATCGGAAGCGCATTCGTGCCGCGTAAGATTTCGGGAAAGCGTTTCGCAGTGCGCTGTACAGCAGAAATCCCGATTCGAAATCGGAGCCGGTAGCGGCATACTCAATCACGCGCACCTGATCGCGCAGGTTCAGCCTTTTTGTGCGCTGCTCCACTGGCCCTAGAAGACGTCGCAGCCGCCGCCGCAGATTCGCGGTCTTGGTGACATACGGCTCAGCATTCGCGTCCGCGCCTCGAAGCAGAAAGACGGCAGAAGCCGCCGGCACCGCGGCGAATACTTCCGCATCGCGTTCAGGCGCGAATTCCAAGCGCTCAGTCAGCACAAACTAATTCTAGTTGGAATTGATCGTGAAACTGGAGCTGACCCTTGCATTTCTTGATCCGTGGAAATCCTTGTGAATCCGTGGCGGTATTTACCGGAAGTTGGCGCTGCGGAATTTTTGACGGAAGTCACTGCCTTCCAGCGTGATCACGCGGCACATTTCGTGTAGCCGCGACCGCATGCGTTCGCCAATGCGGTCTCCCAACGTTTCGACGCGACTGGCCGCGCGCGCAGGCGAAATGGAGCCCGCAGCACCGGCTGCCGGTTGATCATCAAAATTTGTGGTGATAATGGTGGTGCGGTTATCGTTATAACGCGTGTTCAGAATCAGGCTAACCGTGTCCCAAACCCATTCCGTCGGCTTCACCGCCCCCAGTTCATCCAACACCAGCACATCGGTCTCAAACACTGGACGCAGCACATCCAGCTCGGTGGTTTGCACGGTCGAGTTGTAAGAATTCTGAATTTCCTTCAGCAATTCGCGATAGTCGTAAAACAGGCATGGAATGCCGCGATTGACAATCAACTCCTTGACGATTCCTACCGCCAGATGAGTCTTGCCGGTTCCAATTTTGCCAATAATCAACAGGCCCTTGTCGCCCCGCGGGTCGCATTTTTTCGCGAAGCCAGACGCAATGAAGTGAGCTTCCTCCAGCGAAGGATTCGCACCGGGAAAATCCGTGTCGTAATTCGAAAGCTCGCAGTGCTCATAACGCTTCGGAATGCGCGCCGCAGCCAGCAGCGATTGTCCGCGGGCGCGCAGTCGGCAGTCGCAGCGCGTCACTCGGCGATCGTTAGGGCTGCCGCTCGCACCAAGGGTTTTCCATCCCGAGCCCTCGCATAGGGGGCATAGATCTGCGGGAGCGTTCGCCGCCTGAGTACCTTCCACCCCCGAGCCTTCCGCCTTCGATCCGATCATCTTCAAACCAATTCTCCTGCTTCGACTTTGCACCCGACAGAGGGTTTCGCGCAAGCCGCAAACCGTGCCGGCCTGTGTACATCCTGTGAAGGAAGCGCGTGCCCTGTGGAGAACGTCGGAAAACCTTTCCGCTATTCGCCAAAAGCCGCCCGGGTAGCCCCGATTCGGGCCATGGGAGTGCGAAACAGGCTTCCCGCGCCGATTTTCACAGTTGACTTTCTCCGCAGACGGAGGACAATACGAGCCGTCAGGTTTCCCAACTCAGCCATAGCCAGTTTTACCTCCCGGTTCCGGCTGGGCATGAAACGAGACCTGCGAGGAGAATCTCATGAATAAGGCCGATCTGGTTGACAAGATCTCGGGCGCATGTGAAATCAGCAAAGCGCAGGCCACGACTGCCATTGATACCGCCGTGGACAGCATTACCTCGGCCCTCCGCAAAGGAGATCGCGTGGCATTGATAGGCTTCGGCACCTTCTCGGTGTCGCAGAGGAAAGCACGCAACGGGCGCAATCCGCAAACCGGCGCCACCATCAAAATCGCAGCCCGGAAAGTCGCAAAGTTCAGCCCTGGGGCCGAATTGAAGAAAGCTGTCAACAAGAAATAGTTGAGGCAAGTTTCCGAAAAGCGGC
>DATBEI010000136.1:0-23650 GCA_036269595.1 Candidatus Sulfotelmatobacter sp. | reverse complement strand
GGCGTGAACTTCGCATATATGGATGGGTTTTCCGGCAGCACCCTTGGAATTTCGGTGGACTCGCTGCGTCCGTTGCTTCAGGAAATTTCGGCCACAATTCCCAGCCACACACCACCAACGGACCACCCCAACTGAGGGATGTGGGCGGTGGCCCACCTTGTAACGATCTTTTCGTGCACCATTCCCACTGAGGGTGCCCCAGTGGTACGCGGACTGGTGGCGAGTCCGCAGGATTGGCTGTGGAGTAGCTACCGATCCTATGCATACGGAGAGGCGGGATTGGTTCGGATCAACGACTGGAGCTGGTGGGAGGAGAAAATTCGGCGGAGCGCAGGATGAGGGTTGGGAGGGTGTCGACGAAAAGCCCCACCCTTCGACTTCGCTCAGGGCCGGCTTTCTCGCAAAGAACGCGAGAAATGGGGCACCCGGCTGTTTCGACGGAGACTCGATGAGAGTCAATCATCAACGCAGAGGAAGTCCAGAGGAATTCTCTGTATTAACCCTACCCTCGGCAGTGAAAGATTCTCTAGAGGATGTACCGGCTCAAGTCTTGGTCCTTCACGATGTCGGTGAGCATCTTGCGCACGTAGTCTGCGTCGATCGTAACGTGATCGCCCTTCTTCTCGGGCGCTTCGAAGCTCAGCTCGTCCAGCACGCGCTCCATGATCGTGTGCAGGCGGCGGGCTCCGATGTTCTCGGTGCTCTCGTTCACGCGGAAGGCGAAGTGCGCAATCTCGTCCAGCGCTTCCGGCGTGAACTCCAGCTTCACGCCTTCGGTATCGAGCAGCGCGGTGTACTGCTTTACCAGCGACGATTTTGGCTCGGTAAGAATGCGCACGAAATCTTCCATGGTCAACGATTGCAGTTCCACGCGAATCGGAAAGCGGCCCTGCAGTTCGGGAATCAGGTCGCTGGGCTTGGAAACGTGGAACGCGCCCGCTGCAATAAAAAGAATGTGGTCCGTGCGGACCATGCCGTAACGCGTATTCACCGTCGTGCCTTCGACGATGGGAAGAATGTCGCGCTGCACGCCTTCGCGCGAAACGTCGGGGCCATGGCCGCCTTCGCGGCCGGCGATCTTGTCGATCTCGTCCAGGAAGACGATGCCCGAATTCTCCACCCGGTCAATCGCCATGCGCGTGACCTGATCCATGTCGATCAGGCGCTGCTCTTCTTCCTGAATCAAGTATTCGAAGGCTTCGTTCACCTTCATCTTGCGCTTCTTGGTGCGCTGCCCAAAGATGTTCGGCAACATGTCTTTGATGTTGACGTCCATCTCCTCTACACCCTGGTTGGTCAGAATTTCAAATGAGGGAAAGTTGCGTTCGCGCACGTCGATCTCGACGGTGCGATCGTCCAGTTTTCCTTCGCGCAGCTGTTGACGCAGTTTTTCGCGCGTGCGGCTCGACGATTCCGCCAACGACGTGTTGCCGTCAATCACTACGCCGCCTGAAGTTGAAGTTCCATCCGCGCGCGGCGGAGGCGACGGCGGCAGCAGAATATCGAGCAAGCGTTCTTCGGCATTTAGTTCCGCCTTGTCGGCCACGTCCTCCAGCTTTTCTTCGCGGACGTTGTCGATTGCGATCTCGACCAGGTCGCGCACCATCGACTCGACATCGCGGCCCACATAGCCGACTTCGGTGAACTTCGAAGCTTCGACTTTCAGGAATGGCGAATTGGCAAGCTTCGCCAGCCGCCGCGCGATTTCCGTTTTGCCGACGCCCGTGGGGCCGATCATGATGATATTTTTCGGGATGATTTCTTCAGCGAGCTCGGGAGTGAGCTTCTGCCGGCGCATGCGGTTGCGCAGCGCGATAGCCACGGCGCGCTTGGCGTCTTTCTGGCCAATTACGTGTTTGTCGAGCTCGACAACAATCTCGCGCGGCGTCAGTTCGTCCAGCGCAAGCTGTTCTTCTTCGGCGGATGAGGGAAGATAAATGGCCATAAAATTCGGGGGTCAGGGATCAGGGGTTAGTGAGTAGGGTGAATTTTTCGCCTTTTTGCTAATTCCTGACCCCAGCCCCTGATCCCCTTCTCTTACAGTTCTTCAATCGTTACCTTGTCATTGGTATAGATGCACATTTTGCCGGCAATCTTCATAGCTTCTTCGGCAATCTGATGCGCGGAAAGTTCGGTATGTTCCGCCAGGGCCTGCGCCGCGGCTTGCGCATAAGGGCCGCCGCTGCCGATCGCGGCCACTTCTCCGTCGGGCTCAATCACGTCGCCTTGTCCGCTCAGCAGATACGTCTGCTCTTTGTCCGAAACCAGCAACAATGCTTCCAGATGGCGCAGGAATTTGTCGGTACGCCAGTCCCGCGCCAATTCTACCGCGGCCCGACCGAGGTTCCCGTGATACTGTTCAAGTTTGGCCTCGAACCGGCTGAACAACGTAAATGCGTCGGCGGTCGAACCCGCGAATCCCGCGACAATTTTGTCGTTGTACAGCCGCCGGATCTTCTTGGCCGAATGCTTAATCACCGACTCGCCCAGGGTGACCTGGCCATCCCCAGCGAGAACCACCTTGCCGTTCCGGCGCACCGACAAAACGGTGGTCGATCGTATCAGTCTCTTCTGAGTCATGAGCGCAATCCTTCATTGTAGCAGCGCCGCGACCGGCCTTGACCAAAGCAAGCAAAACCCGCGCTTTCAGCCATTTATAGAGTGCTTCGGTAACCCATTTGCGGATTACTGCTGTGATATTTACCAGCCTCGCCCGGGGCCGTAGCGTGGTACTCATGCGCCAGACTGCTGCTGTGATGTGTCACGACGACCGATCGTTGCAAATCTTGCAATCCACGCTCGACGAGATGGAAATTGACGTGGTGAACTGCCCGTCGGGGCAGGAGGCGCTGGAATTGGTGATGACCGGCCGCGGCTCGACCTTGATTGTCGACTTCGACTTACCGGGGTCGCAGGAGGTGATCCGCATGGCGTCGCTGCTGCCGCCCGGCCAGAAGCCCGCGCTGCTGGCCGTCGCCAGCCGGGCATGGCCCGGAACTGGACAGGCGTTTCAGTCGGGCGCTAACCGCATTCTTTACCGACCTCTCGATGCCGCGCAGCTGAAAGACGCCTTACAGGCTGAAAAAAAAACTAGGACGACGAATCGCCGCAAGTCGGCTCGATACGAAGTCAAGAGCGTGGTTCATCTCGAACTCGCCAGCGGAACGCTTTCCGGCATCACGATCGACATCGGCGAGCATGGTCTCGCCGTGCAGTGCACCGAGCCCGTTCCCGTCGCCTCGAACCTGGGTTTCAGCTGCGTTCTGCCCGGCACCGATTTCACCCTGCAAGGTCATGTCGATGTGATCTGGGCCAGCGATCAGGGCCGCGCCGGACTTTTCTTTTCCAAGCTCAGTCCGGCCGCGCGCAAACAACTGAAGCGCTGGCTGGCCAAGCGCAGCGCTCATTCTAAAGACAAGCACAAAAATACGGTGCACGATCTGATGCCACCCGCGGACGCGCACGTCTCCTTTTCGGTTTCGGAATAACCAGTAACGGACTCCGGCAGCCGAACCTGCGGAAATCACCTGCGAAAGCCGCTTTCGCCCCGGTGGGGCTGGCTTCTTGCACTTGAATTCCCACGGCTTGCGCCCCTTCGACAAGCTCAGGGCAAGCTGTGGGCTGCGTTCTTTCTGCTTTAGAATCATTTCTGGAATTTTGGAGACGCCTCTGCCCACATCCACCCAAACCGCTTCTAACGGACACTCCATGGTCGGCGCGCTGCAACGTGTCCTCGTCTGCTCGCCGAAAACTGCCGGATGGAATCGTCCGGAAAACGTATCCCGCTGGCGCGACCTCGGCTTTCATCACGCCCCCGATTTCGCGGTAGCCCAATCGCAGCACGAGGCGCTTTGCCGCGAGCTCGCGACCGCCGGTGCGGAAATTATCGAACTCGGTCCCGCACAAGAACTCTCCCTCGACGCGGTCTACGCCCATGACGCTTCGCTCGCGACCGATTTTGGCCTGATCGTGCTGCGCCCCGGCAAAGGCAATCGTGTGTTCGAAGGCCAGCATCAGGCAGCGATCTGTTCGCGGCTCGCGATTCCCGCGCTCGCCGAAATCGTTGCGCCCGGAACCACCGAAGCCGGCGACATCCTCTGGCTCGATTCCAAAACGCTGCTCATCGGCCATGGCTACCGCACTAACGCCGCGGGCATCGAGCAAATGCGCACCCTGCTTGCTCCCAAAGGAGTGCAAGTTGTATCCGCGCCGTTGCCTTATGGCCCCGGACCGTCGGCGTGCCTGCACCTGATGTCGTTGATCAGCCTGCTCGACGAGCAAACCGCGTTGGTCGATCTCCCGTGGTTGGCAGTCGAAACCGTAGAACTGCTTCAGGAGCGCGGCTTCAAATTTATCCAGATCGACGACTCCGAGCGCGACACGCTCGCCTGCAACGTGCTCGCCCTCGGCGGCAAGCGTTTGCTGGCTATCGAAGAAAACCGCAAGACCAACGCCCGCCTGCGCGAAGCCGGATTCGACGTCCGCATCTTTCCCGGTAGCGAACTCTGCATCAACGGCAGCGGCGGTCCCACCTGCCTCACCCGTCCGTTGCTAAGAAGTTGAGTAGCGCTTCGTCTTGACACGCAGAGAGCTGTGTCCGAGGCGCTCGCTTCGCTTGCTGGACGGGCGAATGCGCCCGTCCCTACGTGGTCCATTCCATACCCAAGTGCCGTTTAATTCCCTGGCTCAAAGCCTCCGGCGCAACGGAATCAGCTCTCGCAACCGTGCGTCGCGCATGTACAAGCCTCCCCACGCGAGCATTCCAAGAATCACCGGCATCGGATAAGTCGGATCGCCCACGCGCAAAGTGGTGATCGTCGCGCCGCCCAGCAATCCGGTCATTAAGATCGCTCCCAACACGGCAGTCTGCGGAATCAGGTACACCACCACGCAAAGCAGTTCGATCAATCCCACCGGAATAATGAGCCGCTCGGGAACTCCCGCCCGGGCGAATCCCTCCACGACCGACAGAAGCCTCATCAACTTCATGACGCTTCCCAGCAGAATGAGCAACACGGGCAAAGCGCTCATCACCCGGCCTGTCCACAACATGGTCTTCGAATTCGCAACCGTTGCCTGCATGCGTCCTCCGCTTGAGTCAAAAAAAATCGCTGGAGGACGGTAATGCTCGCCCTCCAGCGTGAGATTCTAGCCCTTCGCTCGCCCGCCCGTCGTCGATTGAAGGTAAGCTCCCAGACGATCCAGGGTCTGAGCCCATCCCATCTCCATTCCCTGGAGATACTGAGGCGCCTGCGCCGTTGCGGAGATCACGCGGGCTTGCAGCGTCAGCACAGTCTTCCCGTGTTGCTCGACGAAGCTCACCACATTCCGTATGTCGAACATCGACTTGCCTTGGTCATCGAGCGCGCTGCTTACGAAAACCAGCCGTTCGGGCTCGTCGATTTCCTGGAATACGCCCGTCATCGGATACACCACTCCATTCGGCGCCCTCATATGGATCCGTATCGCGCCGCCCACCCGAACGTCCAACTCGCATACAGGATTGGCGAATCCCTTCGGCCCCCACCATTGCGCCACCTGCCGGGCGTCGGTCCAGGCCTTGAATGCGAGTTCGCGCGGCGCATCAAACTCCCGGGTCATGACCAGATCCCATTCCGAAGATGCCCCGGCGTTAATCCTTGCGTTGTGTGCGGACATGCTTCTTCTCCTTCTTTTTATTTTTCGAATCCTGTTTTTTCAGTTCCAGCAAATAATCGCCCAGCCGGTCGAAACTGTCTTCCCAAAACCGGCGGTAGTGTTCTACCCACGCCGCCACGTCTTGAAGCGGCCGGGCCTGCAGGCGGCAGGGCCGCCATTGCGCTTCGCGTCCGCGCGCGATCAGGCCGGCGCGTTCCAGTACCTTCAGATGCTTCGAAATTGCCGGCATACTCATGGCGAACGGCTGCGCTAGTTCTGTCACCGAGGCTTCTCCCGACGACAGCCGCGCCAGAATCGCACGCCGCGTAGGGTCGGCCAGTGCTCCGAAAGTTTCGCTGAGTCGATCGTTCATCTGTAATAAACCATTCAGTTAAATAACTATTAGGTTAAATACACCCATTGAGCCCAGTTGTCAATTAGTTTCTTCGTTCCCAATCTTGTTCCGATTTCGAGACCGGAGGGAAAGGACCCATTCAAACCTTGTCCTTGGAGTTAGTATGATGGAACCGCTTTTAAGAAAATCTTTCTGAAAAGAGCCTCGGATGCCAGTTCGTTGTCCGCGAACCCTGCTTGCGTTCCTTGCAGTCATAGTTGCCCTGGTCCACGTGCCCGCGCAGACCGCCGCCCCTTCGCAACCGGCGGTTACCCTCGAAGCCGTAACCAGTTCTCACCCACTGCGCGATGGGATTGAACTCCAGGCCGCCTCCGCGACGCTCCGCATCACCGCGCTGCGCGACGACATCGTCCGCGTGCGCATTTCTCCCGACAGCAATCTCCCCGAGGACGCTTCCTGGGCTGTTCTGCCCCAGTCCCGTAGCAAGTCCGTCGATGTGAAACCAATCGACGACCCCTCCGCCGTCGGCTTCCGCACCGCCGCGCTAGAGGTTCGCGTGGAACGCAATCCACTTCGCATCGTGATGCGCGATCTCGCCGGAAAAATCATCTCAGCCGACGCCATCGGCCGCCCCATGAAATTCCAACTTGGCGGCTTCTCCGTTTCCCGGCAAATGCCCGGCGACGAGCACTATTTCGGCCTCGGCGATAAAGCCGGATCCTTCGATCGCCGCGAGCAGGCCTTCACTCTCTGGAACACCGACGTAGGTCCGCAGGAATCGACCGACCCGCTCTACAAGAGCATTCCTTTTTTCCTCGCCATCAACGGCACGCATAGTTACGGAATTTTTCTCGACAACACCTGGCGCACCTGGTTCGACTTCGGCAAGCAGACGCGCGATGCGTATTCCTTCGGCGCCGAAGGCGGCCCGCTCGACTACTACTTTCTTTACGGCCCGTCGCCCAAGCAGGTCGTGGAGGGCTATGCCTATCTCACCGGAACGCCGCCGCTGCCGCCGTTGTGGTCGCTCGGCTTTCAGCAATCGCGCTACAGCTACGCGCCGGAATCGCAGATTCGAGAAGTCGCTACTCGTCTTCGCACCGACCGAATTCCGTCTGACGTGGTTTATCTCGACATCGATTATCAGTACAAGAACCGCCCCTTCACCGTCGATCCCAAAGGCTTTCCGAATTTTCCTGGCCTGGTTTCCGATCTGCGCAAACAGCATTTCCACTTGGTCAACATCACCGATCTGCACATCGCCCATGTTGCCAATCAGGGCTACGCGCCATACGACTCCGGCGAAGCCGGCAACCAGTTCGTGAAGAATCCCGATGGATCCGAGTTCGTTGGCATCGTCTGGCCTGGGCCCGCGGTGTTTCCCGATTTCACCCGCGCTCAAACTCGCGAGTGGTGGGGCGGCCTTTATCACGACTTCGTGCAAGACGGCGTCGCCGGTTTCTGGAACGACATGAACGAGCCCTCGGTCTTCGACGGGCCCGGCAAGACCATGCCGCTCGACACCGTCCATCGCATCGAAGAGCCCGGATTTGCCACTCGCACCGCCACCCATGCCGAAATTCACAACATCGTCGGCCTGGAGAATGCCCGCGCTACTTTTGAAGGCCTGCTCAAATTACGGCCCGACGAGCGCCCCTTTGTTCTGACTCGCGCCACGTACGCGGGAGGCCAGCGCTACGGATTTACCTGGACCGGTGACAATTCCGCGACCTGGAATCATCTCCGCCTCGCCACGCAGATGGTGCTTAATCTCGGCGTGAGCGGCATCTCGTTTGTCGGCGCCGATGTGGGCGGCTTCAACGGCTCGCCGCCGCCTGCGTTGCTCACCCGCTGGGTCGAGCAAGCCGCGTTCTCACCCTTCTTCCGCGATCACGCCACGAAGGGCAGCCTGCCGCACGAAGTCTGGAACAGCGGCCCCGAGCAGGAAGCCATTCGCCGCCATTACATCGAAAATCGTTACCGCCTGCTGCCTTACATTTACGCGTTGGCCGACGAGTCTTCGCGCACCGGCCTTCCACTCATGCGCCCGATCTTTCTGGAGTTTCCGGAAATCTTCGCGCCCAACTCCGACGGCTTCGATCATCTTGACACCGAGTTCCTTCTCGGGCCGAGTTTGCTCGTCGCGCCTCCGCCCTTCGGCGAGATGCTCGACGACTACGCTGTCTCCTTCCCCAGAAATCATGACTGGTACGACTTCTGGACGGGACTGAAGGCGCCGTCCTCTCCCCAACCCGCGCCGATTGCGGCGGTCGTGACCGCACTCAACGTGGGCGCCGAAGTTTCCGGACCTCGACCCATCCATCCGCCGCTGGAGACTTTGCCCGTGTATGTTCGAGACGGAAGCATCCTTCCGCTGCAGCCGCTGATTCAGAACACCGACGAGACTCCCAGCGGGCCGCTCGAACTCCGCGTCTATCCCGGATCGCAATGCAGAGGCTCCATCTATCTTGACGATGGCCACACGCTGCGATATCAGAAGGGCGAATATCTGCGGCAGAATTTCACCTGCCAGTCCGACGCCAGTTCCGTGCACCTGACGTTTCACGCGCGCGAGGGATCGTACACGCCTTGGTGGAAGTTCATCGAAGTGGTGGTCTATGACTGGCCGTCGGCGCACGCCGAGGCGAAATTTTCCAGCAGCACGTACCCGCTGAAGACAACCTACGACGCGAAGCAGCACGCTTTGCACATGACGCTCGCCGATGTAACCGGAGAGGCGGAGCTGACGGTGAGAGGCAAGTCCGCTCACTGAGTTCTTTTTACTGTTGGTTGGAATCGACAGAGAACGCCAGCAGCACATTGCCGCCCATGGCGTTGGTGTAGCCCGTGTTCACATAGACCATGCCGCTGACGATCGCGGGCCCGGCGCCGTTCAGCGATCCGCCATGGGCGCGCAGGCCGTTGGTCGTGTGAAATTCCTGCGCGGTATCAAAATCCCAGAGCACGGTACCATCACGTGTATCGTAGGCTCGCAAATGTCCATCGAGGGAACCGGCAAAGAGCACGCCTGGAATCAGGCTCGGAGGTGCCATTAGCGCGGCGCTGCAGCCGAATTGCCCATCGCACGCGGGTTTCGCCGGAGGCGCATACCATACCTGTTTCCCGGTACGAAGATCGAGCGCGAATAATCCGCCGCCGCCGATGGGTTTATCGAAATCGAAATCGGAGAGCGGAAAATAACCGTAGCGTTTGTCAGCCGCACCTCCCCATTCGATCCCGCCCAACGGGCCGCCGCGCCCAATGCGGCTTTGCCACAGCAGTCTGTTCGGACGATCGGGATCGATCGCATATACCACTCCCGACTTCTGTGCCAGCAGCAGAATATCCCGCCCGCCTGCGAGCGATTTCAGCACGGGCGGCGCGCCAAAATCGTAGTCATCCCCTTTTGCCTTCGGACAGCTATCTTTTTTCTCGGCGACGCAGCCGCTGTTCCAAACATCTCGCGGCGTGAATTGGCGCGACCACAATTTCTTCCCTGAGTTCATGTCGAAGGCGATCACAGCATCCGAGGAGTCCGTAGGCGGATCGGAATAATTGTTTCCCGTGGAAACGTAAATCGCGTGGCGCTTCACATCGGCCGTGGGCGTCGACCAAATCGGCGAGCCCGAAGGCCCCCAGTACTGCACTCCTAGAGCGTTTTTAGTCGTCGCCTTCGGGGCGCCGGCGATCGTAAAGGCGCGCCAGATCTGCTTTCCCGAGGCCGCATCGAGCGCCACGACGCTGCCGCGAAACGTGCAGCATGGATAATTCGGATCGGCGGCCGAACCTTCTTCGCCGGAAGAGATCGGAACGTACAGGCGCGAGCCGACCAATAGCGGCGAACCGGTGATGCGTGCCGCGGGATGCGGGTCTGGATGAGACTTCCATAGCACTGAGCCGTCCGCCACTTTAATGGCATAGACAAACCCGTTGGTGTCGCCGAAGAATGCGGTCGTTCCTTTCTCGCCGACAGAAATCGCAGTCTTCACCGTTGCCGATGCCTTGAACCTCCACCACATGCAGCCGGTGGCCGAATCGAGCGCGTAAACCGTGCCATCCTCGCTGCCGATAAAAAGTTTTCCGTCCACCGAAGTCGGCTGTCCATAAGTCGCTGCCGCTCCGGGGAAGCCGAACGCCCATTTCAATTTCAAGTTCTTGATGCGATCGCGGTCCAGTCCGGCCGCGCTCGCCGGCTGAAAGCGGCTGTTGGCCACGTCGCCTCCCCAGCCCGCCCACACCGGTGGACTCGGCGGCGGATCCAGGTCGCGCGCACAGAAGCCCGTGACCTGGGCGGTCGTGGAGACATCCGGAAGTCCGAGGAAATTCGCTACAGAATTCTTGTCTGCTTTGGAAAGAAATCTTCCTTCCCACTTCATGCGGCCGGATTCCAGCGCGGCCAGGATCGCTCCCCGGGTCATTTCCCGCAAGGCCTCAGGCGCGGGTGCGCGCATGTCATTGTTCTCGGTGTGACAGCTGGCGCATTTCTTGGCGTAGATCGCCGCCCCGTCCGGAACTACGGAGGCTTGCTTTCGGGAACAGCCCGCCAATCCGAAGGTCAGGGCCAAACACAAGACTAGCGTTTCAACGAACAGCGACCCCGGCTGGACACGAGCGCAGTGCGGCGTGGCCGGCACCATTTCGATCCTCTTGTCCATTTTTCGTTGCCGGACCTCCGGAAAATTTGCACCGCGCGCCGTCGCACGCCAATTCACTTCCCGTGCACTGTCTTGGATGTCTGCCAAGGCAAGAACGAATGTCTACCGGGAGTAAAAAAGCGTAAACATTCATCCCGGTCGATCAGTGGCCGGTGGTGAATTAATTTGGATACCCCGATTCGCGTTTCCCGAATCCCATGCGCACGCTCAATTTGGGAAATCCCGCCGCTCTTGCCCTCGATGACCTTCTCCGTCCGCCCTCGAACCCACGCTCCTACCTGTTAAAATTAGATTCTCATGCTGCTCCCCTTCGTCCGCGAACTCTTCGCGGACGTAGAAATGCTTCCCGCCTTCACGCGTGTTGCCTCCCACCTGCGGGAGGGCACGGGGCGCATTCGTGTCTCCGGACTCCTGCCCACGGCAAAAGCCTTGCTGCTCGTGCTTTTGCGCCGGCACGCCGACCGGCCGCTAATCATCGTCGTCAATGACAACCGCGCCGTAGAGGATTTTGTTCCCGTACTGCGCGGCTTTTGCGAACTTACCAGCGCTTGCGACCCCGAGGCTATTGTTTCGCTTCCGGCCCGCGATGTTCTTCCCTTCCAGAATCTTTCGCCGCACCCCGAGCTTCAGGAGGAGCGCGCCACCGCCTTGTGGAAGATCGCCACCGGCAAGGCTTCGATTGTGGTGACACCGGTCGCGGCCACCGCCATTCTTCAACGTTCCGCCGAGTACTACACCGACTTGGCTCGCATTCTGCGCCGCGGCGAATCGTTCGACGTCGACAATCTGCTCGCTCACCTGAACACCGTCGGTTACACTTCCGCCGACGTTGTTGAAATGCCCGGTGAATACGCGCTGCGCGGCGGCATCCTCGATGTTTATTCCCCCGAAGCCGAGCGCCCGGTGCGCATCGAGTTCTTCGGCGACGAAGTGGAATCCATTCGCCGCTTCGACCCGGCCTCTCAGCGTTCCTCGAATCCCATGGACGAGGCGCTGCTGTTGCCTCTCACCGAAACTCCGGTCAGCGATCAACTTCTCGGCGCAATTCATACGCGCCTTTCCGGCAAGCGCATTGAGGGTACAGAAGAAATCGTGGAAGCGGCGGTGCGCGCGGGCGGCGTCACCGTTTTTCCGGGATGGGAGTTCTACGCGCCAGTTGCCGGCTCCGACCGCACCGTTTTCGATCTCCTCCCCAACGCTGTCGTCCTGCTCGACGAACCCGATCTGCTTCGCGCTGAATTCGATTGCTTCTGGACGCGCGTTGAAGAGGCCCACGAGCGCAGCGGCGTCGGCAATCTCGTCCGCCCCGTCGATCTGTATCTGCCCCCTGACGCCTGGTGGAAGAAAGTCGCGGCGCTGACCGGAGCCGATGTCGAACACCTCGGCATCACGCGCAGTGAAGACGCCGCGGACTCCGCCGTCACTTTTCTGACGCAGCCCACTCCCCGCTTCCATGGCGCAGTTCCGACCATGCTCGAGGAAGTGCAGAAGTTGACGGGGCAGGGCAATCAGGTATTGTTTTCGGTCCCCAACACTGGCGAAGTCGAGCGACTCGCCGACATTTTTACGGAATACAACGTCTCATTTCGCCTGGGCAGCCGCACTCGCGGCGGCGAGAGTTACGCCGACGAGACCAGTTATTTTGCCGGAGAAGTTCTTACAACCACGCTCGCCAAAGCCTATGTCCCTGACGGCGTGCTTTTTCCCGACGCTCACCTTGCCGTCTTCGGCGCGCGCGATTTGTTCGACGAATCGGACGCTGTCGCTTCCCGCCCGCAGCGGCAGAAGTCGAAAGTCTCCGCGTTCCTTTCCGATTTTCGCGATCTTCAGGTCGGCGACTATGTCGTGCATGTCGAGCACGGCATCGGCCAGTATCAAGGCCTGAA
This sequence comes from Candidatus Sulfotelmatobacter sp., assembly GCA_036269595.1. Lineage (GTDB taxonomy): Bacteria > Acidobacteriota > Terriglobia > Terriglobales > Acidobacteriaceae > Sulfotelmatobacter. The sequence continues at coordinate 11,117 of DATBEI010000136.1, read as the reverse complement.
GGAAATCAATCAGGGCGATGGCAACGCCGAATTCATGTTGCTGGAATATGCCGAGGGCGCGCGCCTCTACGTGCCGCTCACGCGCCTCGACCTGATTCAGAAATACCGGTCTTCTGAAGGGGCTAAGCCAGCCTTGAGTCATCTCGGCACGCAGGCATGGACCAAGACCAAGGCCCGCGTGCGCAAGGCCATGAAAGACATGGCCGACGAACTACTGAAACTTTATGCTGAACGCAAGATGGCCGTGGGCCATTCCTTCCCCGCGGGCAACGAATTCGTTCGCGAGTTCGAAGATGCTTTTGAATTCAACGAGACCGAAGACCAGGCGCAGGCCATCGCCGACGTGACTCGCGACATGGAATCGTCGCAGCCTATGGATCGCCTGCTCTGCGGCGACGTGGGCTACGGCAAGACGGAAGTGGCCATGCGCGCGGCTTTCAAGGCCATTGGCGACAACAAGCAGGTGGCCGTGCTCGCGCCTACCACGGTCCTCGCCTTCCAGCATTACGAAACTTTCAAGCAGCGCTTCGGTCCGTTCCCAGTCACCATCGAAATGATCAGCCGCTTCCGCAGTCCGAAGCAGCAGAAAGAAATTCTGCAGAAAGCCGAAGCGGGGAAAATCGACGTTCTCATCGGCACGCACCGCATCCTCTCCAAAGACCTGAAGTTCGCCGACCTCGGCCTGCTCATTGTCGACGAGGAACAGCGCTTCGGCGTGCGCCACAAGGAACGCATCAAGCAGATGCGCAAGCAGGTCGACGTGCTCACCATGTCGGCCACGCCCATCCCGCGCACGCTGCACATGTCGCTGGTCGGGCTGCGCGACATGAGCGTGATCGAGACTCCGCCCAAAGATCGCATGGCGATTCAAACCGTCGTCGCCAGCTGGGACGACAAGCTCATCCAATCGGCTATCGAACAAGAATTGGAGCGCGGCGGGCAGGTTTATTTCGTTCACAACCGCGTCGAAAGCATCTGGGAGATCGCCGCCAAGCTGCAGGAAATGGTTCCTAAGGCGCGCATCATGGTGGGCCACGGACAGATGGGCGAGGCGGAACTGGAAAAAGTTATGCTGGGCTTCATGCATCACGAGGCCGACATTCTCGTCGCCACCACCATCATCGAGAACGGTCTCGACATCCCGCTGTGCAACACGATCTTGATTAACCGTGCCGACCGTCTCGGCCTTTCCGAGCTCTACCAGTTGCGCGGGCGCGTCGGCCGCTCGAACCGCCGGGCCTACGCCTACTTGATGATTCCGAAGGAAGTTGAACTCACGCCCATCGCCCGCCGCCGTCTGGCCGCGTTAAAAGAATTTTCCGACCTCGGCGCCGGATTTAAAATTGCCGCGCTCGATCTCGAACTCCGCGGCGCCGGCAACCTTCTCGGCGGCGAGCAGAGTGGACACATCGAGGCCATCGGCTTCGAACTTTACACGCAAATGCTCGAGCGCGCCGTCCGCGAAATGAAGGGCGAGGCCGCTCCCGACGAGGCCGAAACGCAACTCAATCTCGGCCTCAACATTCGCATCAACTCCGATTACATTCCGGAAGAAAACCAGCGCCTGCAGATGTACAAGCGGGTGGCCCGGGTGGAAACTGAGTCGCAGTTGTCCGACGTGGGCGCCGAGTTGCAGGATCGCTACGGCCCGCCGCCTTCGCCCGTGCGCAATCTGCTCGACTACGCCTCGCTCAAGCTGTTGTGCATGCGGGTTGGAGTGAACGCCATCGAGCGCAAGCGCGATTTCGTCACGTTCAAGTTCCGCCAGAACGCCGCGGTCGACCCCGAACACCTGGCCCGCTTCGTGTCGGCGCAGCGTGGCGCGCACTTCACACCTGATGGCATGTTGAAGTTCGTCCTGAAAGCCACTGCCGCCGAAGAAGTCCTTCGCGCCCTGCGCACCGTTCTGGAGCAACTGGCGAGCGAGGAAGCGGCATCAGAAGTCGGTTCGAACGCCATTGGAAGGGAGCCGCAGTAACCGGTTCGACAATCGCCCGCCGCGAAGGCGACCAGTTACAATTGTCCGGCCACAAATTCAGCGCAAGCCAAAAGCAACGACCAACGACTAACGATCAGCGACTAGACCAGCGACCGTCTCATGAAAATGAAAGTCCGCAAAGCCGTATTTCCCGCCGCCGGCCTGGGCACCCGCTTCCTGCCCGCCACCAAAGCTCAGCCCAAGGAAATGCTTCCGCTGGTCGATAAGCCGATTATTCAATATGGCGTGGAGGAGGCCATGGCCTCCGGTTGCGACCAGATCGTCATCATCACCGGCCGCGGCAAGCAGGCCATCGAAGATCATTTCGACGTCAGCTACGAACTCGAGAAAATGTTGGAAGAGCGCGGCAAGACCGATCTGCTGAAGATCGTTCGCTCCATTTCCGACATGATGTATGTGGCGTACGTGCGCCAGAAAGAGGCGCTGGGCTTGGGACACGCCGTGCTGATGGCGCGCGAACTGGTCGGCAACGAGCCCTTCGCCGTGCTACTGGCCGACGACGTGATCGATAATCCCGTGCCTTGCCTCAAGCAGATGGTCGACGTCTTCGACCAGAAACAGTGCTCCGTGATCGCCGCGCAGGTCGTGGAAGGGAAGATGATTTCTTCCTACGGCGTTTTCGATGCGCAACCCGCCGAAGGATTTAATGGCCGCCTGTTCGAGATTCGCAACATGGTCGAGAAACCGAAGCCCGAGGAAGCCCCGTCGAACCTGGCGATTATCGGCCGCTACATTCTCACTCCGGCAATTTTCGATTGTCTCGGGCGCACCAGAACCGGCGCGGGCGGCGAACTCCAGCTCACCGACGGCATGCGCATGCTGCTCAAGCAGGAAAAAATGTACGCCTACGTCTACGAAGGGCAACGCTACGATACGGGCGACAAGCTGGGTTTCCTGAAAGCCACAGTAGAATTCGCGCTGAAGCGCAACGACCTCGGTGCTCCGTTCCGCGAATATCTGAAGCAATTGAAGGTTACGTAGCCGCGCAAGTTGCTCATGTAGAGACAGCCGCCTCGACTGTCGGGCCGACTCCTGACCCTTGCTTGCGAACAGATAGATTCGCGATGAAGAAGCTTTCACCACGGAGGACACTAAGGTTCACGAAGGAAAAAGAACTCGGACGCGACTCGCTTGTTCGCCTGATGGCCGACGCGGCTGTCGCTACGTGGTTGCGGATCCCTTCAGCTTTTTCGATTTCTCCTCAACGCCACGCGCCAACTTCTCCTTATGTCCCTCAAGTTTCTTGGCGATCGAGGCATCCCCCAGGCCAATCATCTGCGCCGCGAGGATTCCGGCATTTGTCGCCCCCGGCTTTCCAATCGCCACGGTCGCCACCGGAATTCCCGCGGGCATCTGCACCGTCGCCAGCAACGAATCCATGCCTTGCAGCGAAGTCGAGGGAATTGGCACGCCAATCACTGGCAGCGTGGTGTGCGCCGCGATCACTCCCGCCAGGTGCGCCGCTCCGCCTGCCCCGGCGATGATCACCTGAATCCCGCGCCCGGCAGCCTTGCGCGCGAAGTCCGCCGTGCGATCCGGCGACCGGTGCGCCGAAGTCACGTCAATCTCATACGCGATGCCGAACTCGTCGAGCGCCTTGCCCGCTTCGCGCATAATTTCCAAATCCGAATCACTCCCCATCACAATCGAAACCAGCGTTTTGCTCATCGATCCTCTCGCAATAATATTTTAAAAATCTCATCCCAAGGTAATGCGGATCTGTCGCTGCGGTAGGGATCCTTCGACTGCGGATTTCCTTCGCTTCGCGAAGCAAATCCTCCGCTCAGGATGACAATCATCTCAGGATGACGATCACCTCAGGATGACAAGCACCTCAGGATGACGATCATCTCAGGATGACAATCACCTCAGGATGACAATCATCCCAGGATGACAATCATCAAGGATCGCGTCATCAACGGTCCCGCAGGACGCTTACTTCTTTAGCGCCCGCGCCGCAATATCCTTGCGGTAATGCGCGCCCTCAAAACTGATCTTCGCACATGCCTCGTAAGCCTTGCTGACCGCCGCATCCAGCCGCGGAGCCCGCGCCGTCACTCCCAACACGCGCCCCCCTGCGGTGTAATAAATTCCGTCGCGCTTCGAAGTTCCGGCGTGAAATACCTTCACGCCTTCGATCGCGCCCGCTTCTTCCAACCCATCAATCCGTTTTCCCACTTCATACGTCCCCGGATATCCTCCCGACGACATCACCACGCACACCGCCGCATCTTGCGACCACTTGAAATCTCCATCGCTCACGCGTCCTTCAATTGAAGCCTGGAGCGCATCGATCAGGTCGCTCTCCAGCCGCATCAGAATCGGTTGTGTTTCCGGATCGCCAAAGCGGCAATTAAATTCCAACACCATCGGGCCGCGCGCGGTCATCATCAGTCCGCAGTAGAGCACGCCCTTAAACTCCGCGCCCTCGGCCTTCATGCCGGCCACCACCGGCCGCGCAATGTGATTCACCAGCCAATCGCGCATCTGCTCGTCGACAATTTCCGCGCTCGAATACGCGCCCATGCCGCCCGTGTTCGGCCCGATATCGCCGTCGCCCACGCGCTTGTGATCCTGCGCCGCCACTAGCGGAACTACGCGCTCTCCGTCGCTGAACACGAGAAACGAAAGTTCGTCGCCCTTCAAACACTCTTCCAGCACGACGCGCGTGCCCGCTTCTCCCAGCATTTTTCCGCTGAGCATTTCCGCCGCCACGCTGGCCGCCTCTTCCTTGCTCTTGGCGATGACCACGCCCTTGCCCGCCGCCAGCCCGTCGGCTTTCACCACCACCGGGGTATGAAAATGCCCGAGGGCCGCCCGTACCTGGTCGATCGAATCACAAATTGCGAAGGGAGCCGTCGGAATGTGATGCCGCTGCAGAAATTCCTTGGCGAAACTCTTGCTCGACTCCAGTTGCGCCGCGGCCCGCGTCGGGCCAAACACCGGCCACCCGCGCCGCGTGAACTCATCGACCACGCCGAGTGTCAGCGGCAGTTCCGGACCAACCACCGTCAAATCCGGCTGCAGTCGCGTCCCCAGCTTCACGATCGAGTCCAGGCTCTGCAAGTCGACCGCCAGCAATTCCGCGTCGTCCGCGATTCCGCCGTTGCCGGGTGCGCAATAAAGTTGCGAAATGCGCGGCGACTGCCGCAGCTTCCACACCACCGCATGCTCGCGACCGCCGCTGCCTAAGACGAGAACCTTCATAAGCCAGAGAAAATTAAGGTTAGGGGTTGAGCGGGAATGCTGTCAAACTGCACCCGCTGCGCGGCTCGTGCGGAATCAGCGCTCTGCGCTGCCAAACTCACCGACTCCTTGCGCGTAACATTCCTTTAACCCATCAAGCGTAATGTGAATTCCTTCGCGCACGAACAGATCTGTAGAGACGTTACTTGCAGCGTCTCGGCCTCCGCCCTTCGTTTAGTTAACTATAGTTAAGTCCGTGTGCTATCGTTTCGTTAGCCGCGCAAATGCCTGGGTCAGCCCCGCAAGCGCCCCGACATTCATGAAAGCCCGCAAAAGATAGGTATGACGAGCGAGAACAAATTCGTAAGCCGGCGCGCGTGCAGGAGGCTTGTTCTGGCTATGTCGCTGTTTGCGGCGGCTCCCATGCTCGCGCAGCAGCCTGAACAGCCGCCAGCGCAGTCACCGCCCCCCTCAGCCCCCAACGCCGATGCCAGTCTCGACCCTCCAGTCGAGAGCCCGCAATCCATGTTTCCGCATTTCAAGAGCACTCGCTTCTGGCTCTCCGGGCAGGCCAACTTCATCTTCCAGACGCATCCCGAATTCCACTCGCCCTACAGCGGCCCGCATAGTCTCGGCGCGCATTACGACAAAGCCACCTCGCGCCTAATGACCCTTTACACCGGGGCGCGCCTGAACGATTCCGCAGAAGTGCTCGTCGACATTGAGGAAGCGGGCGGGGCCGCTCTCTCGTCCGGCTTCGGCCTGGCTGGCAACACTGATCTCGATATTGTCCGCAACCCGCTCTTGAGCAAGGCCCCTTACGTCGGCCGGGCCATGATTCACAAAATGATCGCGCTCAGCGACGAAAAAGTTGAAAACCAGCGCAACGCATTCTCGCTCTTCGAATTGCTTCCGCGACGCCGCCTTGAACTCCGCTTCGGCAAATTCAGCATTCCCGATTTCTTCGACATCAATTCCGTCGGTTCCGACACTCATTTCCAATTTCTCAACTGGACCGTCGACAACAACGGCGCTTACGACTATGCCGCCGACACGCGCGGCTACACCGTCGGACTCACCGCCGACTACGAAGATCGCAACTGGGGCTTCCGCTTCGCGGAGGTACTCATGCCCAAGGTCGCCAACGGCATCGATCTGGTGTGGAAGCCCTGGCAAGCCCATGCAGAAAATTTCGAATACGAGCTTCGACACGGAGCGATCCCCAGCAAGGCCGGTGTCGTCCGCCTACTGGCCTACACCAACTATGCCAACATGGGCATTTATCGCGATCAGATCATCGAAGCAGCGGACGATCATGTCACGCCCGACATCACGGCCCATCCCTGGCACATCACGCGTAAATACGGATTCGGCATCAACGTGGAACAAAACTTGACGCACTACCTCACCGCTTTCGGCCGCTTCGGCTGGGACAATGGCAAGACCGAGTCCTTCGCCTACACCGAGGTCGATCAAACTTTCGGGGAAGGTGTGGGGGCAAACGGCGGGTGGTGGCATCGCAAGCAGGATCGCGCCGGCATTGCCTTCGTGAGCAATGCCATCAAAAAAGATCACCAGAATTATCTGGCGGCCGGAGGATTAGGATTTCTGCTGGGCGACGGCAGGCTAAATTATGGGCGCGAAAATATTCTCGAGACCTACTACACCGTGCATTTATGGCGCGGCATCTACGCCGCCCCGGGCCTGCAGCACATCAACGATCCCGGCTACAACCGCGACCGCGGCCCGGTGGTAGTCCCTTCATTCCGCGCTCACGTCGAGTTCTAAATAACTCACGTAGCGACGGACGCATTCGTGTGGGGCGGGCACTCTTGCCCGCCGCTTTTCGCCGCTGCAGGCAAGCGGGCAGGAGTGCCCGCTCCACGCAATCCTCCTACCGCAGCGCCAGCTCTCCATTAAACTGCTGAATAATTCCGTAGCACTCGCAAGCCGACCGTTCCAGTTTCTTGCGATTCAAAATCCTCACCGAGCCACGCGTATATTCAATGATCTTCTTTCTTTGCAGTTCAGCTGCCGCCAGGCTCACGCTCGGCCGGTCGGTTCCCAGCATCATGGCCAGAAAATCGTGCGTGATTCGTAACAGTCCTGAACCCACGCGGTCCTGAGCCAGCAACAACCAGCGCGACAGCCGCTGTTCAATGTCGTGCAGGCGGTTGCAGCCCGCTGTCTGCGCTACTTGCAAGCCGTAGATGGCTGCGTAACGGTTCAGCCGATTATGGAGCACGGGATTCGAGGACAAGGCCGCCTCCAGGTCGCTCACGCTTATCTTGAAGCCGTCTCCTCCAATTTGCATCACTCCGCGATGAGGGCTTCGCCTAAGGCCAGCGGCGACCGGGATGGGCGTAAAACCTTCGTTTCCGACCACCCCAACCTCCACGCTCTCCCCTTTTTGCGTGGTGAATACCAGCGAAACCATTCCCTGATTTAAGAAATAGACATCTTCCAGCTTTTCATTTGCCTCCTGCAGGAGGGACCGCTGGGGAAGCAAAATGAATTGAAGATGCGGTCGGATCGCATTAAATTCTATTTCCGGAATCGCCAGAAGAATGGCGTTTGAAACTGCCTTGCCTGCGGGATTCGTCCGTTCCCCGGCTTGCACCTGACGAGCCCTGTTGGCAACTGCATTCGTTGCTTTGCGCAAGCGTCCTCCGTGTTGACGGTCTTAACAAATTGTTAACACTTCTTTAGATGCCGTGACTGCTAGCGGCACCCCTAAATGAATATCTGGGAACGGTCCGCTCCCGCACGGTATGGTCTACCACCTTTCCTGTATTGGCCTTACGGGACTTCATGGTACAGTCGTAGGGCATCAAACATTGTTGAAAAGCCGGACTGCTCGGAGCCACCCGTATCGGTCTGCTGTTTCAGTTCATGTCCACGCGAATACTGATTGCCGATGACAATTCGGCGGTTCGAACTGCATTGCGCAGTCTTCTCGTAGCTGCCGGCCCTTTTGAAGTCGTGGACGTCGCCAACGGCCAGGAAGCCGTCGCCAAGGCGCAAGAACTCAAGCCCAACCTCATCATTCTCGATCTGGTTATGCCGGTGATGGATGGCTTCAAGGCAGCCCGGGAACTCTCCCAACTCATGCCCGCTGTTCCCATGCTTATGCATACCTTGCACTGGTCTCCCCAAGTCGAACTCGAGGCTCAGAAACTTGGCGTGCGAAAGGTCATTTCCAAGTCCGATGCCCGGCTTTTGATTTCCACCGTGCAAGAAATCCTTTTGGTGTCGCCTCCCAATCCCGATCCGGAAGCTCTTCCGCTTTCCATAAATATTCCCGCTCCCACGGCCGGGCCACCCGCCGCTGTCCTCGAAACCAGTGCTGCTGAATCTTCTGAGAATCCAGGGGAACCGTCCCCGAGTACGGGCGACGCTCCTCCGAGTTCTCAAACAAACTAGCCGTTCCCCAATAACCCAAATTCCATCTCAGTCGGGCTCGACATCGCAACTCCGCCCAATCGTTTTTACAAAGAGTTTAACTTTCCGTAACCTCCCGTTCACAGATCCTCCGTAGCATTCCCGCTCGAGGTCACAATGAAAAAACTTGCTCTCGTTTTCCTCGCAGCGGCTTGTTCCGTGGGCCTTGCAATTGCCCAGGACTCTACCTACCACAACGAAAACCACATTAAACGTGTTCTGCTGATCAGCGTCGACGGCATGCATGCGGTGGATTTGGAGAACTGCGCCAACGGCATCAGCACCGTCAACAGTGGCGAACCGTACTGCCCGGCGATGGCTGCCCTGGCCCAGATCGGCATCAACTATGTCGCGGCCAGTACCGCCAAACCCTCCGATTCCTTTCCCGGACTCACTGCCATCGTCACTGGCGGCAGCCCCGCCCTCACCGGCGTCTACTACGACGTAGCCTATTCCCGGAATTTCGACGGACCGGCGGTAATGACTGGCAATGGAAATGGGCCCGGCCCCTGCACCGTGGGTGCGGCGCCGACCGGCTTTACCACCGAGTATGAAGAAGGCATCGACATCGATCAGAGCAAAGTAAACGGCGGCGCCCCGGGGGCGTCCCTCACCGACGGCGGCCTCGCCTCCATCGATCCTCAGCGCTTGGTCCGCGATCCGGCCCACAACTGCAACCCCGTTTACCCTTGGCAATTCGTTCGCGCCAACAGCATCTTCAGCGTCATTCACCAGGCTGGCGGATATGCGGCATGGTCCGACAAGCACCCGGCCTACGCTTCGGTAGGTTCCGGCATCGGCCCCTCAGCGCTCGACGACTTCTATGCGCCGGAGATCAACTCCAACGTCATCGGCCTTCCCGGTGTCACCACTCCGACCGGCATTTCCTGCGCCACGGTTCGCGATCCAAATTCGGACATAACCGCGTGGACCAACAGCTTCCAGAACATTCAGTGCTACGACACACTGAAGGTCGACGCCATCCTTCACGAGATCGAGGGGAAGAACCATCTCGGAACTAAAACCACGCAGGTTCCGACTATCTTCGGCATGAACTTCCAAGCCCTGAGCGTGGGCCAGAAGCTCATCGAAGCCAGCAATAGCACCACCGGCGGATATCTCGATGCCCAGGGCACTCCGAGCGCCGCGCTGCTCGACGAATTCAAATTCGTCGATGCCTCGATTGCCGCATTCGTCAATGGATTGAAGGCGCGGGGACTTTTCCAGTCCACGCTGATCGTGATCACGGCCAAGCACGGCCAGTCGCCCATCGATCCTGCGCGTTATGTCGCTCAGACTCGCAATGGCACCTCGCCAGCAACCCTGCTCTCCAACGCCGGCTACATTCCGTACTCGGAATCCACCAACAACCCGACAGGGATCGGCCCCACGGAAGACGACGTCTCGTTGCTCTGGCTAAAGAACTCGTCAGAGACCGACGCGAGTGTTCAGATCCTTGAAAATAATGCCTCAGCCTCGGGCATCGCCCTCGGCCAAATCTTTTACGGCCCGGCACTGGCCATCAACTACAACGACCCAACGGTCGATCCGCGCACGCCGGACATCATCGTGACCCCGAACGTGGGCGTCACCTACTCTGGCAGCCATGCGAAACAGGAGGAACACGGCGGCTTTGCTCACGATGACACTAATGTCGTGCTGCTGCTCGCCCATCCTGGCTTCGAGCCCAGGACGGTGAAAGCCGAAGTGGGTACCGCTCAGGTAGCTCCTACCATCCTGCAGGCTTTGCACCTCGATCCGCGCGCCCTGGATGCGGTTCGCATCGAGGGAACCGGAGTCCTGCCGGCGGTTCAATTCAACCACTAAGCACACGTTGTCTCTGCCATGGACGCTCGTTCGGGAGCGTCCATTTGTTTTTGAGGCCAGTTATTTGGACCGTTCTAAACTCTTGCCAAAAGGGGAGCGGGGGTCGCCCGATCTTACCTTAGTCATCTTTCGCGCACCCCGCTGTCACTTGTACGTTGGTCAAAGATAGTGCGGAAAGGCAAGGCATCAGAAAATGAAACGCTTCGGCGGGAGCGGTCTGTTCGCTTTCCTGTTGTGCGTGTTGGTGGGGGCGCAGCTTTGCTGGGGACAGAGCACCGCCGAGGTTCGCGGTAAAGTTACCGACGCTTCCCACCACCCCGTGGTGAGTGCCTTTATCATTGTCACGGCTCAGGACGCGTCGCTCATGCGCGCCGCCACCACCGACGATGCGGGCGAGTTCGAATTCGCCGCCCTGCCCATTGGCACCTATCAACTGCAAGTCAAGGCCGACGATTTTCTGGATTTTGCCGCCAGCGATGTCCGCGCCAGCATCGGCCAAGTCGTCAACCTGAATGTTGTCCTCGCCCGCAAGGGCGGTGCGGCGGCCTCCCTCAATACGGACAAGGCTTCCATGGTCGAGGCCGACAACGCGCAGTTGGGCGTTGTGATGGATGCGCTCGACGTCACGCAACTGCCGCTCAAATCGCGCGATACTTTCGACCTG
>DATBEI010000134.1:0-4197 GCA_036269595.1 Candidatus Sulfotelmatobacter sp. | reverse complement strand
GACTTGGAATTGAGCAGCAGGCGCGCAGATTCGCAGGAACTGGCAGCGACGATAAAGGCGCGCGCGTAAATGCGCTTCTCCTCGCGAGTGGCCTTATCGATGTAGGAGACGGCTTCGACCTTGCCGCTTTTGTTGACTATGAGTTCGCGCGCCATGGCGCCGGTCACGAGAGTCAAGCGTCCGGTCTTCTCTGCCGGAGGAATCATGACCTGGCTGGAACTAAAGTTTGCTGCGGTGATGCAGCCGCGGCCGCACTGCGCGCAGTAGTGGCAAGCGGGACGCCCATTGAGTGGCTTGGTCAAGATCGCCAGCCGCGAGGGCACGCAAAGGATGCTCAGATGGTCGCAGGCTTTTTTGATGATGGTTTCGGTACAGCGCGGCTTGGGCGGGGGCAGGAAAATTCCGTCGGGCGCGCTGGGAATATTTTCTTTCGTGCCGAAGACGCCGATGTAGGACTCAACTTTGTCGTAGTAGGGCGCGACGTCGTCGTAGGTGAGCGGCCAGTCGTCGCCTTGGCCGTCGTGCGAGCGCGCCTTGAAATCGATCGGGGCCATGCGGAGGGCGATGCGTCCCCAGTGGTTGGTGCGTCCGCCGACGATGCGCGAGCGGAACCAATGGAACCGCGACCCGGGAGCGGAAATGTAAGGCTCTCCATCGATTTCCCAGGCGCCGTTGGGAGCGAGGAATTCGTCTTCGAGGCCCTTGCGGGCGTGGCCTCCGATACCGGCGCCGCGATGCGGCAGGTCGTAGGGCCACATGTGTTCTTTGTAGTCGCGTTCGGGAACAACGGGAGGCCCGGCCTCGAGCAGCGCGACACTCAATCCGCCCTCAGTGAGCACTTTGGCGGCGGTGCCTCCGGAAGCGCCGGAGCCGATGATGCAAACGTCATAAGTTTTGGGCGTGCGCCGAACTTGCATGGAACTCCTGTGTGGCAATAGTCGAACCGCGAACAGCAAGACTAGGGTGCAGTCAGAAAAGCAGCTGCGCGAAGAGGCGCTCGGGTCAACGGAACTGCGTCATTGCCTCGTTTTCAGCTTTATAACATAGTCGGTTAGCCCGTACCCGGAGTGGAGGCAGGTGGAGCAGGGCGCTTCCAAGGCAGCCGCCAATTGATTTTCGGGCCGAATCGCCGCCACAAGTAACGCAGGATGCGAAGGGCGACCGCGATCAAAATAACTACCGACAAGATCCACACGGCAATCAGCGGCAGATTGATGAGGAACGCGAGCACGGAATCGGCCCAGTCGGCCAGGCCCGAAACCATCTCACTCATGGCGATCTTGGCCTGACGCAGCGGCCGCCAATGGATTCCTGCAACTGCGGCGTCGCTCTCCGCGCGAAGCGAAATTTCCAGAGTCGACATGTCGATCTGGCTGCTGAGGTATTTCATTTCGCCTTGCAGTTGTTCGACACGGCCTCGTACGTCGCTCAGCTTTTCGGTGACGTCGAGAGTGTCTTTTATGGTCGTGGCGCGCTTCAGGATCAGCAGGTATTGCGCCTCTTCAGCCTGAGCGTTCCGCAGACGAGCGTCTAGATCAATGTATTCGCGAGTGACATCGCGAGCCTCCAAGCTTTCCCGGTCGACACTCGTGGCCAGGCCTTTGATCTGGGCTACGACCTGATCGAGCCGAGCGGCTGGAACTCGGGCAGTGACGGACGCGGAATGCCCGCCGCTGTTGGTCTGCGTCGACTTCTCGACGAATCCGCCCACGCCGGTCGCGATGGAACCGATTTTGGTGATCGATTGTCCAACGTCGTTGACCAGCAGGTCGAGAGAGCCGTTGCGGATGATCTTACGGGTGTCGAGAGCGTCGGGGTCCCTGTCGGACGCGAGCGCGACGCCGACGCTTTGGGGGGCATACCCGCCGCCACCACCGCCTCCTCCGAGGCTGTCCGCCACCGCGAATTCCTGAACGCGCTTACCGCCGAGTCGGGATCGCGACTCAGGGGCTTGGGACATCCCTGGCGGTGCGGCCTTCTTTTCGCACGAAATACTCAGCAGAGCGAGAATCGCCAAGAGCACAGCGAAAGCTCGCCGATACGCGGCCGCTCGACGTCCGTCGTTTGATCTCATTCTTTAAGACTCAACTCACCAGCGCAGCTTGCTCAAGTAATCGTAGCTCTTGGTGATGCTGTCGAATGGGTTTTCGGGTTTGTCGTGCTCGACGATGTAGTGCTTGATTCCGGCTTTGTCGGACTGGGCAAAGAGTTTCTTCCAGTCGATGATGCCGCTGCCCACCGAGGTCAAGTCCACGGTATCGCCGAAATTTTGCGAGCCGCCCTCGCTGACCTTAGGAAGTTTCTTGAGGTCTTTCACGTGGACCAGCGGGAAGCGTCCGGGATAGCGGTTGAAATATTTGATGGGATCGCCTCCGGCGGCGGTGATCCAGCAGAGATCCATTTCCATCTTGACCGTCTTGGCATCGCAGAGGCGCAGCAGTTCGTCGTAGGGCAGCTTGCCGTTGACGGGAAGAAATTCGAACCAGTGATTGTGATAGGCGAACTGCAGTCCGGCTTTCTTGGTCTGCTCGCCGCAGCGGTTGAATTTTTCGGCGGCCTGCTTCCAGATGTCGGGATTCTTCCGCAGTTCTTCGGGAATCCACGGGCAGACAATGTATTTCAAGCCGATGGTCTTGGAGTCTGCAATGACCGATGGAAACTTGTCGTCGAGTTCGTCGTATTGCACGTGAGTGGAGACCGGATCAAGTCCGTTCTTTTCGCAGACGGCGCGGACCTGCTGCGGCGTATGGCCGAAGTATCCGGCGAATTCCACTTCCTTGTAGCCGATCTGGGCGACCTTGGCGATGGTACCGTCGAAGTCGGACTTCATCTGGTCACGCACGGAGTAAAGCTGCACGCCGACTTTTTCGATCTTGTGCTCGGCGGCGGCCCAGCCCACGCGACTGGTTAACAAAGTTGCGGCGGCGGCAGTGGTTGCGGTTTCTAGAAAGGTGCGGCGATTCATGGCATTGAAACTCATGAGTGCGTTCCTCCAATTGTTCCGCTTGTTCCGCGTCGAGGCGGAAGTGGAATCCGAAAAGCATTATACGCGGGCAGAGGCTTGACGCTTGGGGGATGAAAGAGGGACCGAGCGAGTTTTCTTGAAGAGCAGGCCAAGGGCGGCGGTCTGCGGATGAGCTTTAGATGTCGATGAAAAAGCGAGAGGGCGCGGATGGGCGTCCTCTCTGCCTGATCGAGAGTGCTTACGACTTCGAGACTTGCAGGTTGTTGGTCACGCCGAAAATTCCGGGAACGCTGTTGGCGCGAATGTTGGCGAGATTCTTGTCGGCATCGCTGTCGACCACGCCCTCCAGGGTGACACGGCCATTTTTCACGATGATGCGAATTGGCTTTTGCACGCCGAGTTCATATTTCTGCAGCGCAGGGTCCTGATAGATCGCGCGAAACAGGGCAATGCGCAGGCGATCGTCCATGGAGGACGGAGGAAGAACTTCAATCTGGTTGTCGACCTTGTCGACTCCTTCAATATGCTTTACGGCATTCTCTGCGTCGGACTTCAGGGTGGGACGCACGACTTGGCCGAGCAGGGTGACGGTGCCGCCGTCGACTTTGAAAGCGATATAGTCGAAGACGCCAAAATAGGGCAGCATCAGCAACTCATGGCGAACTTCTTTGGCAATCCTCGCCTGCGACTTGGCGGAATCCTGGGCCAGGGCCAAGGTGGGGAGGGTGAGTAAAACGGCGAACAAAATTGAAAACTTGCGTTTCATGGTTGTTCTCTCTTTCAAACTGAAATTCCCAAACGGCAGAGTTTACGTCAGGCAGAGGGCGATGGCGATACCGGGGATTCGGTATTTTTGGCGCTACGACTAAAGACCTTTAATGCCAGAGGAAACAGGGATGTTACGGCTTGCCGAGCTCCAGCTGGAGGCCAGGGTTGGCATGGAGCAGGCGGATTTGGGAGCAGTTGTTCAAAACCCAGTCGGCGCCGGCATCGCGCAAGAACGGCTCTTCCACTGTGGTTCTGAATGCAATGACTTTGGCGTGGGCCGCTTTGCCGGCGCGGACTCCGGCGGGGACGTCTTCGACCACAATGCAGTCTTCGGGAGGAAAACCAAGAACGGACGCTCCCTTCAGAAAGGGTTCGGGATGCGGCTTGCCATGAGTGATGTCGTTGGAGGTGATGAGTTTTTTGGGTAAGGGCAGGCCGGCGGCGCGGATGCGAACTTCGGCGAG
>DATBEI010000132.1:0-40790 GCA_036269595.1 Candidatus Sulfotelmatobacter sp. | reverse complement strand
TCAATGTCACCCGTGAGCGCAATCATGCCGGCCACGCCCTTGCGGCGATAGGCATCTTCCTCCATGGTGAGGTTGCCCACCTTGGTCGTGCCCTGCAACCCTTGCGACAAAACGGCGTCCGCCGCATTGATGAAAGGCTGGATCAATTCCATCTTCATCGGATTAGGCTCCCGCTCCGGCCGAGGCTGCCACCGCTCCGTCTTCGCCCAGCACGTACTTGATGACCTCGTACAGCACTTCCGGCTTCACCGGCTTCTGCACGAAATGACGCGCACCCCGTTGCAGCGCCGCGACAATGTTCTCCTGGTACCCAACCGAGGAAACCATGACGATGCGCGCTTCCGGATGCTGTTGGACGATCCGTTCGGCCGCTTCAATGCCTTCCATCTGCGGCATGGTAATGTCCATGAGCACGATGTCAGGATGCGTGCGGTCGAACTCGCTGATGGCGGTCAAGCCGTCTCCGGCCTCAGCCGCCACCTGCCCGCCGAAAGTTTCGATCATGCGGGCCAGATTCTTGCGGGCAAACACGGAGTCGTCCACCACCAGGTAGCGGACCGGCTGGCCGTCTTTGCTGCGTTTTACGGGTGCAAACTGCTCCATACAGACCTCCTCTTTCTACAGCTATCATGCCCGGCCGCCCCGCGCCAGATCACGCTGGTCACGAGTACCGGCCGCGCCCGAATTCAGTTTCCGGCGCGCACGGCGCGCCCGTTCGGTCCCGGCAAACCTGCCGACCGTCCGCATAAGGACTGCAGCGTCGCTCCCAGCACGTCCAACCCAACCACGCGTACGGCGTATCCTCGTTCGATCGCTGCCTTCGGCATGCCAAACACGACGCAGGATTCTTCGCTCTGCGCCAAGGTCATGCCCCCCGACTTTTTGATCGCGCCCAGTCCTTCCGCCCCGTCGTCGCCCATTCCAGTCATCAGCACGCCGATCGCCTGCTCGCGGAACTCTTCGGCCGCGCTGCGTAACAGCACGTCGGCGCTCGGACGGTGCCCATTCACACGCGGCTCGTCGGAGAGAACGACTACATCGCCCAGCGGCAGGCGCTTCACCTTCATGTGGCGGCTTCCGGGGCAGATCAGCACTCGACCCGGCTGTAACAAGTCGCCCGACTGCGCTTCTTTCACGCGCAGGGGACAAACTTCGTCCAGCCGCCGCGCGAACATGTCGGTAAAGCCCTCCGGCATGTGCTGCACGACAGTGATGGCGCCGGGAAAATCCCCGGGTAGTTGCGACAGCAGGTATTCCAGAGCCTGCGGACCTCCGGTAGAGACTCCGATGGCGACTACTTTATTCGGCGATGCGGAAGACGCGGGCAGCTTCTCCGGTTTGGCCGGGATACCGGACAAAATCCGGGGTTTCAACTTGCAATCCGCCGCCGCTTTAATCTTGACAATCAATTCACGCGCGGTTTCCGCCATATGCGCGGTGGCATCTTTCGGTTTGGTGACGAAATCGAAGGCACCCAGCCCCAGCGCCTTCATCGTGATCGTGGCTCCTTCCGTGCTGTGCGAGCTGAACACGATCACCGGAACCGGATGGCGCCGCATAATTTCTTTCAGCGCGTCGATCCCGTTCATTCCCGGCATTTCCAGGTCCAGCGTGACTACGCCCGGATTCAACTCCTCGATTTTCTTCAAACAGAATGACCCATCCATGGCGGTGCCAACGACTTCGATGGAATCGTCGCTGCCCAGCATCTGTGGAATCAACTTGCGCATCAGCGCCGAATCGTCCACCACCAGCACGCGTATGGGAGTCTTTATCCTCATGCCTGTCCTCCCACCGCAGGAGTCAGCGCCAGCCGCGTGCGATCGGTGGCGGTGAGCAGCAACCCGCAATTGGTTTGTCCGCCCGTTTGTGGCCGATAGCGGGCCACATGCTCGACCACAGCGGGAAGGTTCAGAATCAGCACCACGCGGCCGTCGCCCAGAATGGAAGCTCCAGAGACCAGATCGGTGGAGAACGTCTGGTCGTCCAGTGCCTTGATTACCAGTTCCTCTTCCCCCTCGAGCGCATCGACAATCAATCCGTACTTCCTCTCTCCTGCGGTAATGACCAGCACAAACAGCTTCGATTTGCGGTCGCCCTCGCCCACCGGCCGGCCCAGCCGCAACAGCGGCAATACCTGGTTGCGCAACTGCAGCACTTCGTAGTTGTCGACCTGGTGAACCTCGGTTTCAAAAGTTCGCGAGATTTCCATGACCGCGTTCAGCGGAATGGCATACAAACGCTGCTCCACCCAGAACAGCAGCGCCTTGATAATCGCAAGCGTCAACGGCAGCTTCATGCGGAAGGTCGTGCCTTTTCCGGGGCGCGTCTCCACGCTGATGGAAGCCTTCAGACGGTGCAACACATTTTGGACCACGTCCATGCCAACCCCGCGGCCGGAGACTTCGGTGACTTCGTCGGCGGTGCTGAAGCCGGGGCGGAAGATGAAATCGAAGACCTCGCTTTCGGTGATGCGCGCGGCTTCTTCCTGCGTCGCCATGCCGAGTTCAATCGCTTTGGCTCGAATCTTCTGGGCGTCGATGCCACGGCCATCGTCCGAGACTTCCACCACGACCTGGTTGCCCTGGTGATAGGCATTCAGCCGGACTATGCCTTGCGGGTTCTTGCCCTGCTTGCGGCGCTCCTCGGCAGGCTCAATGCCGTGACTGACCGCGTTGCGTACCAGATGCGTAAGCGGCTCCGCAATGGCATCGAGAATCCCCTTGTCGAGGTCGGTGTCCTGCCCGCTGATATCGAGTTCGACTTCGCGCCCGCACTGCCGCGCCACATCGCGCACCATGCGCGGGAAGCGGCGAAACAACTGGTCGACCGGAACCATGCGAATCTTCATGACCGAACGCTGCAGGTCGTTGAGCACGCGCGCTTGAAAAGCCATAGCATCGGCAAACTTGCCGCGCAAAAGCTCTTTGGGAAAACGCTGGGAAAATTCATTCAGCGCCTGCTGCAACATCGACTTGCCAATAATCAACTCGCCCACCAGGTTGAGCACGTTGTCAATGCGCCCCGCATCCACCCGCAAAACGTTTTCGAGCATGGGCGACGCTGCGGCTTGCTCGGATGCCGCGGGAGTCCCGCTGGGCAACGGAGTAGACGGCTGGATCTCGGCCGACGGCCCGGGGTCCATATCAGCAGACGTTTGCTGGATCGGGCTCTCGGTCGCAACCTCGGGCTTCTTGGCCGAGGCCGCATCGAGCAGCATCTCTACTACAACTTCCCCGGTGATGGTTGGAATGCGGCACTTGGCGGCAATCTGCTCCGCCGTCTGCACGCTTGCGATAACGAATTCCACCTGCTTGGCGGCGGCCGGCGATTTTGCGTCGGGTCGCACCGCGAGAATCGGTCCCATGACCCCGACCGCGTTATGCACCAACTGCCGCCCCGCGATCGGCATGGCGCAGTGCGGATCGATCTTGACGACGACGTGATACACGTCCTGCCCGCCGGCCTGCGCCCGGATCATCGCGAGGTTTTCGTATTCAGTCCACTGAGAGGCGGCCCTATGGGAAGTCCGGTGAGTCGCGGCTTTGTCGGAAGAAGTTTTTACTGCCGATTTCCGTGTGCGCTTCGGCTTTCCCGGCGCGGGCGCGGCCGTCAAGTCTGCAATGCGCTTGTTCAAAGTTTTGGTGGAGGGCAGCTTCTTGCCGCGATGATAGGCCGCGATCATTTCCGCAAACACATCGGCGGCGGCGAATGCAATTTCCGCCACCGCCGCCTGAGTCGCAGTGCCTTCAAGCGACAACGCGTCTTCAAACTGGTGCGCCAGTTCGCTCAACTCGCGCAGGCCGCACGCCGCCGAGTCGCCCTTTAAGGTATGAACCGTGCGCCGGATGACCCGCACGATTTCCTCGTCGCCAGGCTTTTTCTCCAGCTTCAGCGCTTCGTCGTTCAACGCCTGCAGCAATTCCTGCGAAGTCTCAAAAAAGAGCTCCCGCAGTTCCAGGCCGCGTTCATCGGGGGAATCCATCATGCTTACTCCCGCACCTCAAGCCGCTGGTACGCCGTGCCGCTGTCTTTGTGCACCATCTGAAACTTGTTGGTCAGGCCAAGAAGACTCTCGGCGTGGCCCACGAAGAGATAGCCGCCCGCGTTCAAGCAGCGGTAAAACTTCTCGATCAGCCGCTTCTGCTCGGCTTCGTCGAAGTACATCATTACGTTGCGGCAAAAGATTACGTCATTGCGTTGCGGCAAATACTCGGTTTTCAGGTTATGAAAGTCGAAGTGCACCATTTCTTTCAAAGGCTTCTTGACGGCGTAGCGCTCGGCGACCTTGTCGAAATAACGCAAGCGGTAACCGTAATCGACGGTCGCCATCTGATTTTCGCTGTAAGTTCCGTCCTGCCCGGCGCGCAAAACCGAGTAGCTGATGTCGCTGGCCAGAACTTCCACTCGCCACGGCGGCGGGATCAGGGGCTTGGGCAGCGGCAACTCGACGGGCAGCGGATTGCGCAGGTAGTAGTAAGCCAGGGCGTCGGTGACGAGCATGGACAGGGTGTAAGCTTCCTGGCCGGTCGAGCATCCGGCGCTCCAGATGCGAATGGAGTATTCGCGCCGCGAACTCTTGTGCTTGAATAATTCCTCCAGCACGGTCTTCTGAAAGAGGTCAAGCTGAGCTTTGTGGCGGAAGAAGCTGGTCTCGTTGACGGTGAGATTCTCGAGCAGCTTGGCCAGTTCCTCCTTCCCTTGATGGCTGATTAACAGGCGGTAGTAGGAATAGAACGAGTCGAGCCGGCATTCTTTCAGGCGGCGCAGCAGCCGGTCCTGAAGAAAATGGGTGCGGCGTTCATCGAAGGCCATGCCGCACTCCTGGTAGACGAGCGCCTGCAACAGCTTCAGTTCCGCTTCCGTCAGTATGGGAGCTGGTGCGGCTCCAGTTGTGCTCATGCGCCTTCCCGTTTAAAAGTCAGTGGTCGGGGACTAGTGGATGGGGGCCAGTAAGCCAACCATCCTCTGCACCGGACACCGTGAATTCCAACCGAACGCCTTGTTACGAACCACTAGCTACTAATCACTGCCGACCGCTTTATCTTGCCGCGGCGCCTTTCGCCTCAGGCTTCTTTTTCTCGGCTGTCTCAGATTTCATTTGCAGGCTTTCCGGCGCCAACAGCTTGCTCATATCGAGCAGCACTACCAGTCGGCCAGCGAACTTGCCCAATCCGGTCACACAGTTCAAGCCGCCATCCTGAAAAGCGGCGGGCGGAGGTTCGACTGCCTCCGAGGGAATTTTCAGGACCTCCGAAGCCGAATCCACAATCAATCCGGCGAGCCGGCCAGCGTGCTCAACCACCAGGATGCGATTCGGTTTGCGAATCACCGCCTGCTTGTCTCCGAAGCGCTTGCGCAGGTCCATGACCGAAACAATCTTGCCGCGCAGATTGATCACTCCCTCCAGATAATCGGGCGCGTCGGGCACGGCGGTAATCTCCGGCACGCGCACAATCTCGTGCAGGGAAGTGATGGGGACGCCGTAAGTTTCACGGCCCACCTTGAAGCCCACGATATGAAGTTCACGGCTCATAATTTGAAGCTCCGCATATACGCTTCCGGAGGCGCGTACCTCAGAACTGCGATCCGGCAGCGGCTTTGCGTGCGTTGCGGCCGGCAGCATCGGAAATGGCCTGCGCCCGCGTGCCTTCCGCCAAGGCAAAGCGGTCGATGAACTCCAGCAGGCCGCGCGACATCTTCGACATCTGCTCGGAAGACGCGGCCAGCTCGGTTGAACCCGAAGTGGATTGCTGCACCAGTTCGCGCATGCGCTCCATGGCCTTGACCACAGCTTGCGCGCCCGAAGCTTGTTCTTCCACTGCCGAGTTGATTTCGTGGGTGATTTCGTTGAGCCGCGTGGTGGCGCGCGCGATTTGCGACGAGCCGTGCGACTGCTCGTTGGTGGCCGCACCAATTTCCTGCGCGAACTTGTAGACTTCGGTGACCACGTTGGAAATCTTGCGCAGCGCCGCGTTCAGCTCGCCTCCCAGTTCCAGCCCTTCGTTCACGATGGTGGTGGAGCGGTCCATGTTTTCGACGGCTTTGCGCGCTTCCTTCTGAATGCTCTGGATGAGTTCGGAAATCTCCTTGGTGGACTGCGCGGATTTTTCGGCCAGCTTGCGTACTTCGTCGGCGACCACGGCAAAACCCAGTCCGTGTTCCCCGGCGCGCGCCGCTTCAATGGCGGCGTTCAGGGCGAGCAGGTTGGTCTGCTCGGCGAGATCGTCGATGACCTCGATGATCTTGCCAATATCGTCGGCGCGTTGTCCCAGTGCGCCAATGATCTGCCCGGAAGAAGTAATGGTCGTGTTGATGCGGTTCAGGCCGTCGGTGGCCTTCTCCATGGTGCCGATGCCGCTGTGGACTTCCTCGCGCGAGCGGTTGGAAATATCGAGCAGCACCTTGGCGGTATCGGCCACGCGCTGAATCGAAGCCACCATCTGATCGATGGAGGCGGAAGTCTCGCTGACGCTGGAGGCCTGCACCTGCGTGCTCTTCACCATGTTCTGCACGTTGACGCTCATCTCGTGCATGGTGCTGGTAACTTCATCAATGGCGGAAGAGGCTTGCAGCCCGACCTTGGCTGCATCGTCGGAAGCGCCGGCAACTTGATTGGAGGCGCTGGCGACTTGCGAGGAAGCATCGCGAACGCTGCGCACGAGACCAGCCAGGCCTTCGACCATGCGGGCGAATGCGTTGCCCAGCGTGTCATGCGAAGAACGAGGTTTCACTTCCAGGGTGAGGTCGCCGCCCGCAATGGATTCGGATACGCCCGCCATCTCCTTGAGGTAGGTGACCATCTTGTGGAAGGTGCGGGCCAGTTCGCCGATTTCGTCGTCGCGGGTCAAGTCAATGTTATGCTCCAGATCGCCCGTGTTGCCGATGCCGCGAGCCACACCCATCAAATCGTTGAGCGGCTGTGTAATGGACTTGGCGGTGCGATAGGCAATCACGGCGCCCAGCGATAAGGCCAGCATGGTGCTGATCAGCGAAACGCCAATCGTCCAGTTAGCCGCGCTTTCGTCGGACTTGCGGCGGTCCTCCACCAGTTTGCGGTTTTCGCCGTCAGCAACATCGAGCGAGTCGGTGGAATTTTTCACCCAGGAAGACGCGTCTTTCTGCAGGTAATAAATCTGAAGCTCGGCGACGGTGGCGTTGCCGGAGTCAACGTCCTTGCGCTTGTCAATCAGCGGTTGTGCGAACTCCTTGCCCCACGCCTGTTCGAGTTGCTGAACCTTGGCCAGCGCGCTCTTTACCTGTTCGGAGTTGGCCAGGCTCTTGCCTTGTTCCAGTTTGTCGTTCAGGGTGCGCAGGCCGTCGTTCATGCGGTCCACTTCGCGAGTATCGCCACTGAGCAGGTAGTTGCTGAGGTAAAGGCGGTTCTGCATCATCTGGAAGCGGACGGCGTTGGTGCTATCGGCCAACTCCAGGGAGGCGGCGGCGGCGGCCTTGGCCGCGTGCTCGCGCTGCACTGCCGACCAGTTCACCAGGAACAACACGACGACCATGGTGAGGATGATGCCGAAATTCGTATATAACTTCTTGCCGATTGTCATCCCTATCTCCCCGCTGCCGGGCCGCTAACGCGGCTCAAACTTGAAGTCGATCACTCCCGAGCTTTCGGTCGATGCCGGTTCGAAGCGCCATTTCTTGGCGGCATCGAGCGCCGCAGTCGCCAGAACCGGATGTCCACCCACGATGTGGGCATCTTTCACCATGCCATTGGGCGCCACCAGCACCTGAATCTTGACCGTGCCCGCAATATTCATCTTCCGCGCCAGATCGGGATACTGCGGCTGTACCTTGCTTTTCGCCCGGCGCATCATTTCATCGCTCTGGGCTGGTTGTTGCGCCGTCACTGATATGGGGCCGACAGCCACCGCCAAGATCGCAACCGCCAACAAAGTCGTCATTACAAATTTTCGAGACACAATGGCTCCTCGCCTTCGAGAAGATGGTAAACGCAACTGTGCAACGCCCGGGCCAAGCATGGGGCATTTGCAAAACGAAAGTAATGCCCAGCATGTACAAGCAGATGAACTACTTAGGGCAACGATGGGGAACGCTGGAAAGGGCACGAAAAGTTAGGTGTGTCTCATTCCGGCCCGGAAGGGCTATGCTTCTCACTGTGAGACAGAATCTCATTAGAGTCTCGGGATTTCACACCAAGGCACCTCATCCCCCATTTTCCTTGACTCAAATTGAGATGACAGATAGTTTCCCAAATAGATTCAAGCACTTGTGAATCGCGAATCCTACTCTCCTAGCTACGGCGCGGCATTCAGCCTTCCTGAAGGCAGCCCGGTGATTCCACCGGAACGCAGTTTTATTGCGGGCTCGGACGAAAGTTTTCAGAAGTTGCTCTTACGAATTGCAGCAAAAGCAGGGGAGCGCGCCCCCGCGCATGAACTCATTCAGTTCTTCTGCCAGTCGGCGCGGGAATTCTTTCAAGTCTCGGGCGTGTATTTCTGGCGCTGCCACTTCGCCGATGAACTGGTGGGCGAACAGGCCGCTGGAAAACTGGCCGCCCGTTTCGCCGGGCTTCGACTGCGCCCCGATCAAAGCGCCGTGAGTGCCGAAGCGGTGCGGCAGCGGCGGACCATCTTCGCGAACCACGTGAATTCCGCCGCTTTTTCGGCGGCCCTGGAGTTTGGAGCGCGCTCTTTGATGGCAGTACCGCTCATGGTGCTGAACGAAGTAATCGGTGCCGTAACTTTTGTGCACGACTCCAACGAAGCGTTTTTTAATGACGACTTGGCGGCCCAGGCTACGATTCTTGCCGGCCAACTGGGAAGCCTGCTGGAAGCCGCGCGGCTGAACGAAACTTCGCGAGAAGAATATCGCCGCGCCGAAATCCTGGCGGATGTTGCCCATGTTCTCCACGGAGCGCCCGACGTTACTGCAGTGATTGAAGCTCTGGCGGACCGCCTGCGGCTGCTGCTGAGGACCAAGCTGGTTTGCGTATTGCTGCGGCGCGAGGGACCTTTTGAATTGAAGGCGGTCTCAGCGGAAACACCGCAACTGGCAACTTCGGCGCGAGCCCGGCATGACCGCCAGACGCTGCGCTTTGCGGCCGATCTGGCGCAGCGCGCGGTGGCCGCCGGGGAGCCAATCACGCTCTCCATCGGAGCCGACGTGCACTCGCTGGGCAACCTGGTTTCTCCTGGAATGCTGATCGCGGCTCCGTTCCGCACTTCTCGTACGCAAGGCGCAATCCTCATCTACCCGCGCTCGGAGGGCGTATTCAGCGGGGAAGAGAAGGCGCTGGTAGCGGCGATCGCAGGTTTCGGCGCGGTCGCGGTGGCCCATGCGGAACTGCATGCCACGGCGCATGCGCAGGCGCATGAACTTTACCAGTTGCTGGAAATTTCTTCCGAACTCAGCTCGAGCGGCAGTCTCGACCATTTCCTGCAGGCGTTCGTTATCCGCGCTTCCGATTTTCTGGGATTCGGGCGCTGCGTGATCGCGTTGCTGGAAGAGGGCGGGTTCCGAGTTCGTTACGGCGTGGAAAAAGGCGAACCTCGACGCATGGATACGGCGATCCCGGAGGGCCTGGCGACGCGCACACTGCGCTCCAAGGACGTCTTTTGGACCGACGAGGCCAGCCGGATTCCGGGAATCAACCTCGACGCCGTCACGAAATATAAGATTCACCAATTTCTCGCCGTTCCCCTGCTATCGACGAGCGGGAGGCTGCTGGGCATGTTTGGCGTGCTCGACCGGCTCGATGGCACGGGGATTTCTCAAGAGGATATTCGCCGTGCGCGCGCGCTATCGAATCAGGCGGCGGTCATGCTGGAAGTTGCCAGCAACCTGCATCTTTCCGAGCAACACCGGCGCCGAGCCGAGGCCTTAATTGAGTTAGCCAGCGAAATTGAGGGCACGCTGCACCTGCCGGAATTCGCGCGGCGTTTTGTCTCGCGGACCGCAGAGCTTACGGGTTCACGCTCCGGATTGCTTGCCGTTTGGCAAGAAGGCCGTTGGCAGATTGCGGCACTCCTGAACCAGGCGGAAGCCCATATGCCAAGCTTGGCTGCGAACAAGTCAGGCCCGGTTGTAGAGCCGGTTGGGGCGGGTCCGTTGCAAGTCGCAAGAATTCCGCCTTCCACTGACGGTCTTTCCGCAACATCCGAGAATTCTGCGCCGAAGCCCCATATCGTTCTTTTGCTGGAGCAGTCGCTGGAACGTGCGCTGGGTGCGGCTCTCAGCCGGTTTGTAGCGGTTCATGCGGAGACAGTCGCGTCCGGGTCGGCGGAAGAAATGCTTGGGGCGGAAGCCGCAATTAGTCTGCGGTGGGACGCCTGCACGCTGGTGCGCCTGACGCGTGCGGATGGAGAGTTGGCGGGGCTGCTGTGTCTTTCCGGCAGGTCTTCGCCCCTGGAGGAGGAAGACCACAAATTTCTAGGAACCATGGCAAGTCACGCCGCAATGGCTTTGGCCAACGCTCGTCAATTCACCCGAGTTGAGCAGGCCAATCGACATTGGATGGAAATCTTCGACGCCATCACTGACTTCATCGTGGTGCACGACCAGACCGACAAAGTTCTGCGCGTGAACCGCTCGCTGGCGGAAATGATTGGCGTACCTGCAAAAGAACTAATTGGGGTAAACATGCGAGCTTTGATGGCGCTGACCAGCGACACGGCTTCCTATTCCTGCCCGTTCTGCCGCGCCATGGCCGACTCTTCGGATGAATTCGCGCACCCGGTGTTTGATCGTACCTACCTCGTGTCGACGTCACGGGTGCACGGCGCATCCGACGAAGGACTGCAGACCATCCATGTGCTGAAAGATATTTCCGACCGCCGCGAGGCCGAACGCCGCTACCGGGAGCTTTTCGACAATATTCAGGAAGGCCTGTTCTTCAGCACGCCCGGTGGTCGTTTCATCGAAGTCAACGACGCCATGGTGCGGATGCTGGGATATTCCAGCCGCGAGGAACTGCTGCAGATTGACATTCCAACGCAACTCTATCTTTCGCCGGAACTCCGAGAGCAGCATTCCGAAGCCATGAAGGAGAGCGGCAATCTGCGGAATTTCGAGGCGACGCTGCGGCGCAAGGACGGGTCCTCCATTCACGTGCTGATCAATGCCTTTGGCCTGTACGACAACCTTGGCCGCCTGTTGCAGATCCGCGGATTGATGCTGGATGTGACGGGCTTGCGCACCTACCAGTCGGAGTTACATCGCGAGCGGGATTTTTCCAGCAAGATTCTGAACAACACGCAGAGCATGATCCTGGTGGCGGACACGGCAGGAGGGATCAGCTATGCCAACCGCAGGTGGTATGACGCGGGTTTCGAGCAGCGCGATCTGCTGGGTCGTCCGTTGCTCGAATTGGTCGCGCCCAGTTATGTCCGCTCTTTCACCGAGGCGCTGCACAGCACATTAAACGGCCAGCAGGTTGACAATCTGGAATTGCAGATTCTGCGCGATCAGGGAGCCACTGGGAAGTTCTCGGCCAATCTGAGCCCTATGCGCGACGAGCAGGGCACGATTACCAGCATTGTTGTGGTGCTCACCGACATTACCGATTCCGCGGTCCTGCGCGACAAATTAGTGCATACCGAAAAAATGGCGGCGGTGGGACAACTCGTTTCCGGCGTTGCCCATGAGGTAAACAATCCGCTGACCGCCATTCTCGGATTCGCCGATCTGTTGATGGAGAATCCCGAACTTCCCGAAACCGCACGCAAAGACATGCGCGTAATTCTGCAAGAGGCGCAGCGCACCAAGCAGATCGTGCAGAACCTTCTGAGTTTTGCCCGCCAGATGCCGCCGCAGCGCAGTTCGGTGCAATTGAATTCGATCCTCCGCCGGACGGTGCAGTTGCGTTCCTACGATTTCACCAACCATGGGATCGACATCGTGGAACATCTCGACGAAGGGTTGCCCGAGGTGATGGGCGATGCGCATCAGTTGCAGCAAGTTTTTCTCAACATTCTTAATAATGCGTATGACGCCGTGCACGACATAGGGCGCCCGGCTCGCATTGAGATCATGTCGACTAAAGCAGGAGAGACGGTGGAGGTTTCATTCCGCGATAACGGCAATGGGATCTCCGATCCGGACAAAATTTTCGATCCGTTTTTCACGACCAAGGAAATCGGGAAGGGCACGGGCCTCGGCCTTAGCATCTGCTACGGCATTCTCAAAGAACACGGCGGCGAGATTCTCTGCCATAACAACGCAGGCGGCCAAGGCGCCACTTTCATTGTCCGCCTGCCCGCAAGCCCCCAAGCGGCGTCGTTCGGCGCGGGGGCGGGAGTGAAACCATCATGAGTCTACCAGCGCTAGAACCACAACCACTGCCCGTCCTGCTTGTGGAAGACGAACCTGCTGTCATGGCCTATGTCCAAGCCGCTCTGGAGCGCAGTGGATATCCAGTAGTCTGCTGCGAGTCGGGAGTCGATGCATTGCGCTTGCTGGAGAAGGGGCAGTTTCTCGGTGTGGTCTCGGACATGCGCACGCCCGGAGGCGTAGATGGAGGGCAGGTGCACGCCTGGTTAGCGCGACATCGCCCGGATCTGGCTTCACGAATCGTTTTCATTACCGGCGATATCGCCAACGAGGAGACGGTCGCCACCCTGCATCAGACGGGCGCGCCGTGCGTGGAAAAGCCTTTTCGAGTCCAGCAGTTCATTGACGTAGTTACGAGAACTTTTGGGAAAGCGGAATGAAGAACGCAGGGAATAAAGAAGATTTTCGGATTCGCCTGCTGATCGTCGACGACGAGCAGAGTATTCGCAAGCTCTGCATCACGGTCGGCGAGGCGCTGGGTTTTGTCTGCCTGGAAGCGGAGAGCGGCGAATCGGCGCTGGCACTGCTCGAAGAGCAGGCCGTGCATATTGTGCTCAGCGATATGGTCATGCCCCACATGTCGGGGTTGGAGTTTCTGGAGAAAGTGAAGAAGCTGTTGCCGCGCACCGAAGTCGCTCTAATGACGGGGCACGGGTCGATTGAAACCGCCGTGCAGGCTATGAAATTGGGAGCCTACGACTACATCACCAAGCCGTTCTCGCCGCTAGAGGAATTGCGGCTATTCTTGCGCCGCATGGCAGACAAGGTTCGCCTGGTAGAGGAGAATGAGTTTCTGCGCCAACGCACAGATTCGGAAACCGCGGTGCATGGCATCGTTGGCTCGTCGGCGCGCATTCAGGAAGTATTGCGCATGGTCGCGCGCCTGAAGGACACGCGTACTCCGGTACTGATCTACGGCGAAAGCGGGACAGGGAAGGAATTGGTGGCCCGCGCCATGCATTTCCGGGGCGCCTTTTCCGGCCGGCCGTTTGTTGCGGTGGATTGCGGATCGCTGGTGCCGACGCTCATCGAAAGCGAGCTCTTCGGCTACGAGAAGGGAGCTTTCACCGGAGCATTGAAATCGAAGCAGGGACTGTTTCAGGCGGCGGACGGTGGCACGATTTTTTTGGATGAAGTAGGCGAACTGCCGCTAGAGTTACAGGCCAAGCTGCTGCGGGTCTTGCAGGAGAAGGAAGTCCGTCCCGTGGGCAGCAACCAGAGAGTGAAAGTGGACGTCCGAGTGATTGCCGCCACCAACCGCGATCTGGAGAGCGCCTATAAGAATGGAACTTTCCGCAAGGATCTGTATTTCCGGCTGAACGTCGTAACGCTTTACGTGCCTGCATTGCGCGAGCGGCGCAGCGACACCTCCATGCTGGTGCACTGGTTCCTCGAACGCTATGCTCCCGGCGGGGAATTGCATGTTACGAGTGCGGCCATGCGGGCGCTGATGCAGTACGACTGGCCGGGTAACGTGCGCGAGTTGGAAAACTGCGTGGAGCGAGCGGTAGCGCTGGGCAACGGACGCACCATCGATTTGACTGATCTTCCGCCGGCGATTGCCTCTGGGGCCGGAGCCGTGGCGCGCACTCCTGTCGCGTCGTTCGAGGAACGGACCGGTTTGGATCCGGACCTTGGGCCGGCGCAATCAGTGCCCGAACCGACGCGCACGGCGCTTCCGACCACCGATCTCGAAGACATAGAACGTGCCACGATTCAGCGCGTCTTCCAGCAGGTCAAAGGGGATAAAGCCCTCGCCGGACGCATGCTGGGCATCAGCCGCGCCACGCTTTACCGCAAGTTGAAACGCTATAACATCGGCATGAGTGCAGCGGAATCCGGATCGCCCAGCCACACGCTGCAGTAACTGCCAACGCGCCATTGTCTGACAGCGAACTCATCGGATGGCGTGGTACTTTTTCAGAATCTCAACTGTCCGTTCGATGGGCAGAGCCTCGACGGTATGCCCGTTGCCGGTCGTGGTTGTTGCCTTTAGCATCGAGTTGTACACTGCCTCCTCCGTGGCTTCGATCACCGCCTGAAACAAAGGCGACATCGCGTCGTTGGTCATGAGTTCTACGGTTCGGGTCGGCGCTTTGTCCTGAGAATGGATTCGCACCTGCGACGCTGTCGAGAACGCGATCGCGTAGTCTCCGCTGCCATTCGAGCCGGAACTGCCGGTACGAGCGAGGCCTAGCCACGCCCTGGCAGCGAGTCGCTTCAGGTTGCGCGCGTCGAGCGGGGCATCGGTGGCAATCACCATCATGCACGATCCATCTGCCTTGTCTTTCCATTTGGTTGTCCCGTCTGCTGCCTGCTGTAATTCTTTGCGCAGATAGTATTGGCCCAACTCCTGGCCTAGGGGAGCTCCGCCGATAGTGAGGATACCGCCGAAGTTAGTTTGATTGAGAACGCCGACAGTGTATCCGCCGAGATTCGACGGTAGGTGACGCGACGAAGTGCCAATGCCGCCCTTCCAGCCGAAGGCCACGGTGCCGGTCCCTGCGCCCACAGCGCCCTCTTCGACTGGACCGCCTTTCGCGTTCTTCACGGCGGCGACCACGTCGTCAGGCGAGATGGAGCGGCTGCGAATGTCGCTCAGGTACCCGTCATTGGTTTCGCCCACCACCGGATTGATAGATAAGACGTCCTCGTTGCCGGGCAGCGCCAGCATGTAACTGATCAACGCGTCCGCCACGCGCGGGACGCTCGTGGTGGATGTCAGGAGGATTGGCGTCTCGATGTCGCCCATTTCCTCTACCTGCGTCGATCCCGCGAGCTTCCCGAAACCGTTACCGACAAAAATGGCGCCTGGAACTTTCTCGCGATAAAGATTGCCGGCGTGGGGCAGGATGGCGGTCACGCCGGTGCGTATATTGTCTCCGCGAATAATCGTGGTCTGTCCGACCTCGACGCCGGCAACGTCGGTAATGGCGTCCAGCGGACCGGTTGGCAGAATGCCGACTTTAAGGTGGATGTCGGCGGAGCGAGGACGCGGTGGAGCAGTGGTGGATTGGCCGCCCGCGAGCGCGGTCGCTAAGACTACGGCAGCAATGGCGATAGACTCATTGGTCATGGGCATTAGAATACGACGAAATTCTCGCCAGCCCATGCACAGGGGCAAGAGCCTTGGGACACGACTGCAAATCGTGAGACGGGGTCTCATCCTGAGACGCCTGGCCAGTCGTTCTTCAGTAAATGGTTGTGAATGTCGGGCCTAAGCCACTGAAAACGCACTCACCTGAGTTCTAGCCCTTTCGTTCCGAGCGATGGTCGCCGCATTGCTTCTTTTCTTCTGAACTGTGGAGTCTGGCTTCCCTAAAAGATCTTTCAAACCTGGAAGAGGGGGAGCCTGATCCTCGTTTTGAACGAGCGCGAGTTTAGTTTAGGGGAATGCACCGTTTGGCGCAGGAAGCTATAGCGACGGCACGTACCGCACAAAACGCCAGCATCGTGGCGGGGCTCGCGCGTTTTTTCCAAGATGCGACGCCGGTGCGGATGCGGGTACAACTCGCCCGGCTCCTTCCGGGCAGTGACTCCGCCCTCGCTCGTTTCACGGAAAGTGTTGTCCTTGAATTCGGCACACCGCGTGAAGTTCTGTTCGAATGCAACACGGCTTTGGAGTTCGGCGAGAATCTGTGCTTGCGAAACGCCGACGGTTCGTTCGACGTGACCGTTTCTGTTGTCGCCGCGCAATATTACTCCGACAAAACCGTGGTGGCCGCGCGTTTTCTGAAAGAAGTGCCCAACTGGATCGTAAAATCATGACTCCTACCACACCCGTGCAGAACCTCGCAGCGCAGTGGAAATCCGCCCGCCGGTTGTATCCCATTTATTTTGAACTGGCGCGGGAGTTTGCCATCGATGTGAAACCGTGCCCCGAACTGGAAAGCGGCGTCGAAAGTCCGGGCAAGGAAACGGTCGAGCTGGCCAATCAGTGGCTGGACGAAATGGACCAGCACATTCAAGTGCACCAGATGCGCCAGTTCCTGCAGACCAGTTCTCAGGCTAGTCCAGATCGACTCGTCAGTCTGCTGCAACGCTTTTTGGGGAAAACGGTCAAAACCGACGTCATGCGCGACAAAGTGGATTTCCTGCTGGTGCAATACTTCAGCCAGCTTGCGCCCGTGGGCGTGAACGATGCGGAGGTTGATTTGGGATATGTGGCGCAATCGCTGGAGCCAATCATAGGGCAGGTCGAATTGAAGCCTCCGGTCTGGTTGAATGCGTTGGACCGGGTGCTGGAGGCGGCGCGACACTGCCGTTCGCTGGACGAACTTCTGCATGGTGGCATCCTCGAACAAGGCCGCAAGGCTAAAGGGTTGGCGGGAGACCTGTTTTATTTGCCGATTGCGTTGGTCGCTTTCACCCGCTTCGGATATTTGATGCGTCGATCCTTTTTCCGCCTTATGCTGGCCGACCTCAATACCATTCTCGAAGGGCTAACTGAACTTGAAGATAAGGGTGTGACGAGCATCGACTGCCGGCGCGCCCAGTTTTCCGCGCAGGAACCGATCGTCCGTCTGAGAGTGATCTGCCAGTCGTGGAAGGTGATGTTTCAGGCGGAATACTCCTCCGGTTCGCCATTGCGGATGCTGGTCGATCTGCGAGCTTCTGTTGACCAGGCGTTGGGCCGTGGGAAACCCAGCGAACCTAAGGTTACGCGCGATGCGGGGGGCAAATCGGGGGAGGCTACGAAGACGGCTGTAAGGCTGCCGGGGACAGTGAAAGCGGGATCGGTAGCAAAGCCGAAGGCCGAGGCTGCGGCGGCGGGCGCATCGAAATCGCCGAACAAGTCCGTCGTTGTCCCGTCGATGGGGACGAAGGCGAAGGCAAAGCCCGTGGTTGCGAATTCGAATGCCCCGGAATTTGAAATTAGCACTCCTGGCTGGGAGCCGGACTCCGAGGCATAGCCAGGCGAGATCAGCCACCCGCGTCGCTGCGGCGGCAGAGCGCGAACAAGGTTTCTCGAGCCAACCCTGAGAGGATCGTAGAAGTGGAAGCACCGACCGTACTCATCATCTCCGACGAAGTGGATTTTGCGCGGCGCATCGCGGCTCGATGGCAGTCGGACCGCAATGTCCCGGCCTTCACCGTGTTGAGCGGGGATTTGTGGCCGCGTTTCGCTGTGGACGCGTTTGATGTGGCGATTGTGGGCGACTTGCGGCGGGAAATCCTTTCGGTCGTGTTGGAGCCTTTGCATTGCACCGGCCAACCGATTTTTTGTGTCTGTCAGGACGGCCCGACGGCGCAACTGATGCGCGAGCGTTGGCCTCGAATTTCTATTTTGCCGCGCTCGGAGCACTGGCTGGAGACTCTGGTATTGGCTGCGGGTGAGGCGGTGTATCGTTCGCGGGCGGAGGCGCGGGCTCGCGCTGCCGAGTTTTCTTGCGCTGCCCTGGAACGGCAAGCCACGCTGGGGCGCTATATGCTCGAAATGCGTCACAACTTGAACAATGCGCTTACTTCGGTGCTGGGAAACTCAGACCTTTTGCTGCTGGAGCCCGGCAGCCTGTCGGCCCAGATGCGCGCGCAAATCGAAACCATTCGCAACATGACGCTTCGCATCCACGAAATCATGCAGCGGTTCTCTTCGCTGGAAAAGGAAATGAATGTGGTGGCGCAGCAAGCGGTGCAAGATTCGGGAAAATCGTACGGGGCCGCGGCGGCTGGCGATTAAGGTCATGAGAAAGCATCCTTCCCTCATACCGCCCCGATTTCTCAGGACTTGGCGAATGATTTTTGGCGCGCCCTTTTGGGGGAAGGTCTTATGCATAGATTGATGGCAGGCGTCACGATTCTCGAGCACGAACTCTCCGAACTGCGCCTGTTGGTAGAGCGCCAAACTGGAATTCTTCTCGACTGTCCTAACAGCGCGCTGGCGGCTCATGTCGCCGATTATCTGGAAAGCCACGAACTCGAATCGGCCGCCGGTCTGATGGAACGTTTGCGGGGCGCGGACCGGGATCCGTCGATTTTTTGCACGTTTCTTGACGGCGTGCTGAATGTCAGCACTGGTTTCTTTCGTCATCCTGGGGCGATGAATGCGCTGGCGCGGCAAGTTATGCCACAACTCTATGGCCGCAAATCGGATGACGGCGCTTGCACCCTTCGCATCTGGAGTGCAGGCTGCTCCACCGGGGAAGAAACGTATTCGATTGCAATGGCCGTGTGCGACGCGATGCCCGGCGGCAACGGCAACAGCTCCGCCAACGGCAATGGCAGCCGCGAATCGCGCGAAAAAGGGGCACCTGCCCGTAACGGCGGAATCGCTGACAGCGGGATTGCATCGAGTTTGGGATTGAAAGACTGGTCGATTCACATTGTGGGTAGCGACCTGCTGCCCTCCGCGATTGAAGTGGCGGAGCGAGGTCTATATCCCCACTCGGCATTGATGGGATTACCGCCGGCGATCATTCGCAGTTCGTTTTCGAAAATCGGAAGCGCAAACGGGCAGGGTGGGATCGCGGAAGGTTTATCAAACCCGCGGAATGGATCGGGTACCTCTTCGAACGGTGCGAATGGCTCGAACGGTTCGAGCCATGGAGCACACCTGCTTGTGAAGCCGCGTCTGCGCAGCCTGGTGACTTTCAACACCATGAATTTGACCAAGCCGGTTTACATTGGCCGTTTCGACTGCATTTTCTGTATGGACGTGCTGCCGCATCTCTCCCGCGCCCAGCGCACGGCGCTGTTGGAGCGGTTGCATCTCTACCTTGAGCCTGGCGGATACCTCTTCCTCAGCCAGACTGAAAAGTTATCAGCGCCAAATCTGAACTTCCGCGCGGAAACGTTTGACGGATATACCTTCCACCGGAAACCGCTGGCGGCGAGCGCGGCCTACGGCAGATAAAAAGTTTGGTTTTGCTAAGTTACAGCAGTCGAATGCCAGCTTCCCGGCTTGCGCGAACCAATTCTTGATCCAAGGTGGCGAGCGAAAAGCCGCTCTCATGGGCGAGGTCAAGATAAGCCGCGTCATATGCCGTCAGCCGATGCTGTCGGCTAAGCGATTGAATGCGACCGAACACGGCATTTGGTGGTGTATGCATTATGCCGACGGGAAGCTTCACCAGGTCAGCCAGGAACGTGCGTATTAAGCTGTCTGAAATCCGCTTTCGCTTTTCTCCCACCAAGAGGGCGTTTAAGACTTCATGAGGCCAGAACGAGGGTGCGATCGCGGAGTCTCCCTGTTCGAAACGAAGCGCGATTTTCTGAGCGACTGCTGAGTTCTCGTCGGGG
The DNA here is from genome assembly GCA_036269595.1 of Candidatus Sulfotelmatobacter sp. GTDB lineage: Bacteria > Acidobacteriota > Terriglobia > Terriglobales > Acidobacteriaceae > Sulfotelmatobacter. Next base: position 21,248 of record DATBEI010000132.1, on the reverse strand, counting down.
AAGCACCAAGTCAGAACGACCGACGCATCGAGAACGAACTGACTCACCGGCGGCCTTCATTGATCAAGTCTTTGATCTTCAGGCCGTGCAGGGACAGTTGGTGGCGTTTGCCGAAGGAAGACAGTCTACTTGCGGATTTTGCCACAGAATCTTGACTATCAGGCTTTCCCATCTTCTCCCTCAGCAATTCCCCCAGCAAGCGGGAAACGCTGGTATCGCGCCGTGCCGCCTCGATTCGAGCCCACTGGGCAACTTCTTCGTCTAGGGTGACGGTCACGTTGCGCAAGTGATTGGGTTTAGGCACTGAAACAGTGTAACACGAAATTAGTGTAACACGAAACACTAGGCCTAACTTAAGCAAGAGCAGAGGCTTTGGATTAGCCCCGTCTTCTAGGCGAAGAGGAACTCCTTCGTCCTCAATTCCTTGATCGTGTCCCTCAATTTCGCTGCCTTCTCGAATTCAAACTTCTTGGCGGCCTCGCGCATGTCGCTCTCGAGTTTACCGATGTAGGTATCAACCTCTTCTTGCGTTTTGAATTCCGGCATGCCCTCACTCTGTCCCGCGGTCAAGTCCGCATAATCGGCGGCGACGATTCCTGCGAGCGTCATGTCGAGCGGGCGCACGATCGATTCGGGTGTGATCCCATGTTCTTCGTTATATGCCGTTTGAATGGCGCGCCGCCGCAGCGTCTCGTCAATGGCGCGCTTCATGGAATCGGTCATGCGGTCGGCGTAAAGAATCGCCCGCCCGTTCAGATGGCGCGCGCAGCGGCCAATGGTCTGGATGAGCGAGCCTACCGACCGCAAGAAACCTTCTTTGTCCGCATCCAGAATCGCCACGAGCGAGACTTCCGGCAGATCCAGTCCCTCCCGCAGTAGATTGATGCCGATCAATACGTCAAATTCGCCCTTACGCAGGTCACGGAGAATTCTTACCCGCTCCAGGGTTTCGATCTCGGAGTGCATGTAGCGGCACTTGACGCCAACTTCGGCATAGTACTCGGCGAGATCTTCAGACATACGCTTGGTCAACGTCGTGACCAGCACGCGCTGTCCAACTTCCACGCGAGCGCGAATCTCGTGGAGCAGGTCGTCGATCTGTCCCTTGACCGGGCGCACTTCAACCTCGGGATCAATCAGCCCGGTCGGCCGGATTATCTGTTCCACCACCACGCCAGCCGATTTAGTCAACTCATATGGCCCGGGCGTTGCCGAGACATAGACCAGTTGATTGGTGCGGTGTTCGAATTCCTCAAACGTCAGCGGACGGTTGTCGAGCGCCGAAGGCATACGAAAGCCATACTCGACCAAGGTTTCCTTGCGAGAACGGTCGCCGGCATACATCCCCCGCAATTGGGGAACAGTCTGGTGAGACTCGTCGATGAACATTAGATAGTCGCGGGGAAAATAATCCAGCAGAGTCGGCGGCGGTTCGCCGGGCAGGCGCCCGGTAAAGTGCCGAGAATAATTCTCGATGCCATGGCAAAAACCCATGGCCTTGATCATTTCCAGATCGAACATGGTGCGCTGGTGAATGCGTTGTGCCTCCACCAAGCGCCCTTGCTTTTCGAGTTCGACTTCCCACCAAGCCAGTTCTTTCTTGATCGACTCGACCGCAGAAGCGCGCGTCTCTTCTTTCATCACATAATGCGTCTTCGGATAAATCGGCAAGCGCATGTATTTCTGCTTCACTGTACCGAATAAAGGATCGATCTGCGTGAGCGATGAAACCTCGTCTCCCCATAATTCGATGCGATACGCCATGTCGTCGTAAGTAGGGAAGACCTCGATCACGTCTCCGCGTACGCGAAAGGTGCCGCGCCGGAAATCTCCGTTGGTGCGTTCGTAGAGTATGTCGACCAGACGACGGGTAATGTCCTCGCGCCTGATCTTCTGGCCTTTCTCCAGAAACATCATCATGCCGTAATAGGCTTCGGGCGAGCCCAGGCCATAGATGCAACTCACGGAAGCGACAATCAGGGCGTCGCGTCGTTCGAAGAGCGAGCGGGTGGCAGAGAGCCGCAGTTTGTCGAGTTCATCGTTGATGGTCGCTTCTTTTTCGATGTAGAGGTCGGCGGCCGGAACGTAGGCTTCAGGTTGGTAGTAGTCGTAGTACGAGACGAAATATTCGACCGCATTGAGCGGGAAAAAATTCTTGAACTCGTGATAAAGCTGAGCGGCCAGTGTCTTGTTATGCGCCATGACCAGCGCGGGACGGTTCGTTGCCTCGATCACCTTGGCCATGGTGAAAGTTTTGCCCGACCCGGTAACTCCGAGCAGAACTTGATGCTGCTCGCGGTCAAACACGCCGCGCAGAAGCGTGTCGATGGCGCGCCCCTGGTCGCCTTGCGGCTTGTAATCGGAAACAAGTTTGAAGTCCATGGAAGAAGCTCTTAGCTGTTAGCTACTAGCTTTTAGCTAGTGCGGGAACATTGGCTCCTATGGGACAGCCTGGCTCGGCCGTCCGTCATTTCTCGGCCGATACCCTCACAGAGGCCAATTTCGCTAACAGGCAATCTTTCTATTATAGCGAAGGCACTGGACGAAAGAAGGCGCAGGTTCACGCGAGTTTAGAAGGAGCGCCGATTATCTACCAATTATTTTACGGTCGGCCGAAGATCGAGCTTCTTGGTTGCTATCGCCACTTTTGCGGCGGTCAGCTTCGTCGGTGCGGAATCTTCAGTGTAGGCTTCAATCGTGATCGTCCCTGGCGTTTTATTGGCCTGCACGATCACTTGGGCGAGGCCATTGAACAGGCTGCGCTTCGGCGCCCTGTCGGATTCCTGGCAGTTGGGATCGCCGTTGCCCACGCCGATCAGCGCACCTTCGCCACTTACGCTGAAAGTAATCAGATCGTCCGCAGTCGGCACCGAGCGGCCCGCTTTGTCGAGTGCCTCTACGCGAATGATAGCCACGTCCTCGCCGTCCGCATCGATCTGGGTTCGATCGGCGGTTAGCCGGATCGACACTGGCGCTCCGGTGGTCTCGCGCTTTTCCGTCAGTACGATCTTGCCGTTTTTTGTGCCGCGCGCCTCCAGAACTCCGGGTTCGTATTTCACCTTCCATTCCAGATGCGTTAAGGGTTGCACTTTTTGCGAGCCGCAGCTCTTGCCGTTGAGGAAGAGTTCGACCGAATCGAGATTCGAGTGCACCCAAACGGAGATGGGCTCGCCCTCGCGCTGCTCCCAATTCCAGTGTGGAAATAAATGCAGCACCGGCTCTGAGACCCACCATGCTTTGTAGTAATAAAAGTTGTCCTTGGGGAAGCCGCACATATCGACAATGCCGAACTGCGAGTTGATCGATGGCCAGCCATAAGGCGTGGGCTCGCCGCGATAGTCGAAGCCGGTCCAGGCGAAACCTCCCGACAGCCACTCCCGTGCGGCATAGAACTTCCACCATTCCTCCGCCAGTTCGGCCCACGGCGGATGAACCGCGTCGTAGGAACTCACCCAGTTGCGTAATTTGTCGGTTTCGTAAATGCCGCGGGTGCAAACGGTGCTCGCGGTTTCAGAACCCACGCTAGGCTTTTTTGGATGTGCGTTGTGCCAATTGTCGGGGACGTTCAGGTTGTAGTTGAAACCCATGACGTCAAGTTGTTCAGGAAAGTGCGTGTCGAACGATTCGTTGACCGCCGCCGTGCACAGGCGCGTGGGATCGAGTTCGTGAGTTCGCGCAATCATCTCGTCGATGACGCGCACGCCCTGCGGCTGCGGCATCATTTTCCATTCTTCGTTGCCCATGGACCACAAAATGATCGACGGAGAGTTGCGATAGCGCTTCACCATTGTTTCCAATTGCGCCATGCCCTCTGGATTCGAACTCATCAACCGCGTCTCGCACATCATCATCATGCCCATGCGATCGCAGGCTTCCACCCACTCGGGCGTTGGCATATTGTGTGACGTGCGGACAGCGTTGCCTCCCATCTCTTTCAGCACTCCGAGGCGGTACCACTGCAACCGGTCGGGAAGAGCGGCGCCCACGCCGGCATGATCCTGATGATTGCACGTGCCTTTGATTTTTACTGATTTGCCGTTGAGAAAGAATCCTTTGTCCGCATCCCACTTGATGTCGCGCACTCCGAAGGTGATGCGTTCGGCATCGCGAGGTTTGCCGCTGGACTCTACAGTCACGACCGCCCAATAGAGAGTTGGGGCTTCTGGCGACCAGAGCGCGGGATTCGGCATACTTGCCGTAGAGGTGAAGGCCACGGAGCCATCGGGGAGAACGGACTGCGGTGCAGAGTCGGCAGAGGCGACGGGTTTGCCGCTCGCGTCGACGATCTGCCAACGCACGCGGCAGCTTTCCGATTGGCTCCCTTCATTCCGCACCATTGTTCCAAGATTCAAGAGAACCGCACTGCCTTTGACGGCCGCGCGAATGTAACTGTCCCATTGCCCGAGATGCAGCGCGTCCGACTTCGTGAGCCACACATGCCGGTAGATGCCGGCGCCTTCGTAGAACCATCCGTCGCCGAAACTGGCATCCATGCGCACGACCAGAAAATTCCGTCCGCCGAAGTTTAGAAAATCGGTCACATCGAAGCGAAAGGGCGCGTAGCCGTTGTCGTTGCGACCGATGAAATATCCGTTCAGAAACACGAGCGCGCTGCGAAATGCGCCGTCAAACTCAACTGTGATGCGGCGCCCACCGTCTTCTTTCGGGATATCGAACGCGCGCCGGTACCAGCCTACGCTGGTCTCGGGATATCTTCGCCCCAGTGGTTTGTAGCCATGGGACTGCTGTTCTTCATCGCGGACGAATGGGAGTTCGACCGCCCAGTCGTGGGGCAGATTGAGCGCGCGCCAGTTCGAGTCGTCCAGTTTGGCGGTGGCGAATTCGAACTCGCCACTCTTGGCGAAATCGCCCTGTCCCATGCCGAAGCCCAGATCGCGCCGCGGATCGCTGCCGTGTCCCTGAAAAAACTTCCAGCCAAAATCAAACAGCAAACGCTCGCGTGGCGGCACCTCAGAGAATGCTTCCGCCGGTACCACGCCCGGATAGCGCGCGAGCAGCGCGTGCGTGCGGCTTACCGAACCTAAGGCGAAGGTGGACGCAGAAAGTGCAAGGCTGGAACGAAGCAGATCGCGACGGGTAAAAAATGCCATGGCGCCTCACGGATGAATTGAAATTAAAATCCGTCTCACGCACGCAAGGTATACCGGCAAGCCTCTGCGTATAACGGAGACGCCGCATTATAAGCCTGCCATCGGAACAAACGGGAAGAGGACAAAAGGAAGAGCGTTGGACTTACTGATTTTCTTTGACTTCGCCCATGCCCACGATTTTCGAGGATGTGCGGAACTTCTTGTAATCGCGGAAATCTTGTTCGCCGTCGATGTTGAAGCCCTTGAACAGAGCCACGCGCGCGTCCACTTTGAAAGTCAGATGGCGAGGCAGCCAGACTTCATCATTCACTCGAGTTTGCTCGAGCATCACGCGCGTGCCCTTGTGGATGCGCGCCAGCACCCATCCCACCGACACGGTGTCGATCGCCTCAATATCCAGCTTTGCCAGTTGCAGGTCTCCCTTGTCGATCCATACCCGCCCGTGAAACTTGGAGAGAAATTTCGACTCTTTCATGTGCGGTTCAAAACCCGGCCGCGGCTCGCCATCGATCACCCAAGCCTCGCGCCCTCCTACTTCTTCAGACCCTATCAGCTTGAAATCATAAGCATCGGCAACCTCTCGCACGAATTTGCGCCCGTCCTCGCGTTCTTTCAATTCCTTCTCTTCGCGCTTCTTGCGATCGTCTTCCGATTCGTTTTTCCGCTTGTCGATGATCTTCTGGATTTTCTCTTCTTGCTTGGCATTCTCTTTGGCATCGAGTGGCTTATCGTCTTTTGCGATCAACCGCTGCACTGGAGTTCCGTAAATTTCTAGCATCTCGTAAGTCTTCACTTCGGTGGATTTGGTTTGTCCCTTGCCGTCCAACTTGTTCTCGACCTCACGATCGATATAGGTGTAATCACGGAGACGTTTATCGTTTTCAATGTCCTTGTCCGCAACCACTCGGAATAATTCCTGCATTTGCTCCTGGGAAAGCTTACCGCCTTCCCCTGGAGTGAGATCTGGAAGAGGCGTGCCAGCCTCGGGCGGCGGTTGTTGCGCGGTGACAGGCGGCTCCTGCTGCTGACAAAACGACGGCAGACAGGCGAGCAGGATCAGCGGCAGGAACGAACCCCAAACTTTCATAGAGCGATTTTAATTCGTTCGACGGAACGCCGTTCGTTTTGGGATGCATGCGGAAGAAAGGCTACTCCCCGGAGTGGGCCGCATCGCTCAGACGGTCCCGTCGATCTCGGATTGTTTCATCGAGAGCTCGCGGCAGGTGCGGCGAATAGCGTCGTGCGAAGGGTCGAGGTCGACAAACTGGAAGCCGTAACGAAAGGCATTCCGCTGTCGCACCAGGGCCAGTACGTCCACATCGCCGAGGGGCAATTTGAATTCCAACCGAACTACTTCACCTACCGGCACCTCGACTCGCAACATGGCGGAAATGCCGGACTCACTAATGTCGACGGTGTACCCGCGAACTACCGGGCAATCGCGTGGGTAGACACGGATTTTCACCTCGATGGGAAAACGGAGGTGGCGGCGCATATCGACAGCCGGGTCGAAGCGCTTATTTGCGAGTTGAGGACGCAAGTCCAAGCTACCTTCTGGCACCGCCCGGACCAATCCCGATTCAGAATACCGAGCGCCCGGCGCAGCACATAAGCTATGTCGTTCCCCTAAGAGATCGGCGACAAACTCTTTTACCTTTAGGAGTTGGAACTCAATGGCCGGGGCTTGTGGGCTTTCCCCATGCATTCTGCCTGAAAAAGGCGCTCGTCCACGCGGTGCAAGCGCTTCTCCTGCGTCTTGGTAAGCAACGAATAATGTTTAATGTCAAACAAGTGATAAACGATGAACCACACCGGGTGGTCTGTGGTCATCCAGTTCTGCCGGTCGAATCGTTTGAGATTCACGGGCAGCGAGTAACGTCGCAGAGTGCGTTCGCGCCGCAAGTTAAAGTAGGCATTGAAATAGCTGAGGGCCAACTCGCGCAGGGTGCGATAAACCGGCTCTCGCCAGCGGCAGCCCGAGTAATTCGACTTAGCAACCGCGCCCCAACACCCGTCTTCGCGGTAAATAGCAATTACATGGTCGGTATCATGTTCCGCTTCGAAGTCCAGAAGAAGGGGCGGGTAGCCGTTCGCGCGCAGCGCGGCCGCGGCGAATATCGCTCCTTCCAGGCAGTGGGAAGACTGTTCTGCCAGAACCTTTCGCGGCGACCAGGCCGTGTCCTCCAGGTGATAGGGCATGTCATCGAGAAACTTCTGAATGCCGTAGGGATTCTTCAGACTGCGCAGTTTGCGGAGTTCTTTCTCGGTGAAACCGGCGGTCGGGACAGGCGGGTTAAAGGTCATATTGGGTTCAGGTTCTTTCGTTGTGCGAAACTAGTCGCGCTTTATCGGGCGCGCCAATCGAAGTCCAGCTTGTCTCAGCGCACTCCGCGCGGGTTTTGCTGCGAATTTGCGGTTCAGGCTTTTTTCTTCGAAAAGACGGCGCCCACTTCCTCCGCGTTGTCAACGAGCACGTCGGAGCCCGCAGCCTCGAGCGTCTGCGGCGCGAATCCATAGGTTACGCCGATCGTCCACAGTCCGGCATTGCGTCCCGTCTGCACGTCGACGTGGGAGTCGCCGACGATTGCCGTTTGCTCGGGCTTCACGCCGTACTCTTGCATGAGTTTTCGCGCGCCTTCCGGATCGGGCTTCTTCGTGACGAAGCTATTACCGCCATATACCTGGGAAAAAAATTGCCCCAAACCGAGAGCCTCGACGATAGCGCGTGAGGGAATCACAGGCTTATTGGTCAGCACCGCCAAGGTTCGGGGCTCGCCGTTTGCTGAATTCCGAACTGTCGCTAGCGCTTGTGGGATTCCCGGGTAGACCGTGGTGTGATCGAGTTTGTGTTCCCGATAATAAGAGAGAAAGAATTCCAGCCCCTTGCGTACCAATGCATCGTTTGCGGCTTCTGCCGCGAGCGCCCGCTGAATCAAGATCGGCGCACCATCACCCACGTAGCTAGCGATGACGTGGTCGGGCAATTCCGGCCGCTCGATGTGGCGCAATGCCGCATTTACCGAGTGCACCAGATCAAGGCGCGAATCGATCAGGGTACCGTCGAGGTCAAAGATCACCAGCTTAATGGAATGCGGGTCAAGGGCGCGTTGTATCCGAATCATCAGTTCCAGAATAAAGCACTGAATGCTCAGTCGCCAGCATTCACCGGAATCGGACGACAGTCGGCGAATTCTGTTTTGCTTAATAGGTGGGCTGCAAATCGAATCAACAAGGCCCAAGCCGCGGACTACGCGGCCTGGGCTTGTATTCTGTTTCGCCTAATTTTATTGACAAGTAATGCTGGGATTATCCTTTGCTAAGGCCAGGCATGCCTGATGCTGCTTTTCTTTCTGAGCGGCGGCGGCAACCGAGTCGCTGCTGTTTACAACTTTAGCCTGACCTGCGGTGGCTACGGCTGGAACCACCTGCACTGACGGCGACGAAACCTGAACCGCAGGCTGAATGCTAGCCGGCGCGGGCGCTTCCGCTCCCTGCTGAACATTGACCGGGCCATGGGCCGACCAGTCTGCCACGATTAAGTTGCAGGCGTCCTTGGCGGCATTTCCCACGGTGTGCGTGGCATTGGTGCCGATGACGTCGCCCGCCTTGTTGGCGAACTGAATCTGGCTGTTGCTGCGCAACAGGCCGCGATTCTGTTTCGATTCGCGATTCATCATGACAATGTAGTCGGCATTCGACTCATTGATGGTGACAACCGCGCCAGAGCAGTTCTTCTGCAGATCTTTAGTGACTTCCATGCTCTCGTCGTGCGCATCGACCGTGGATTTCGAACCCCAGGTTCCCCAATGGCGCCCGCCCACGCCGCTTCCATTGGAGCTAACGTTCTCCGACCCCTTGCCCTGCACAAATACGCGAGGCTTATCTTGAGCGTTCGCACTCAACGCAATTGCAAGTAAGCACAACAGTCCCCATGTTTTCATAGCCGATAATCCTTTCCGGTTTGTTCACGACCCGATTCGTGAATTCGAAATTGATTATCTTTGAGGCGAAAAAGATCGCAAGGTGACCAACGTCATGGACCCTGCGACGGTCACGTGGTAGGACCGCTGGAATTTGTGAATTCCAAAACTTCCTTACTTGCCAACCTCCGGATTCCATTTACAATCCAACATGCTCCAGTGGCTGAGCGGAATCCTACGACGCCGGCGTGGAATCTAACTGATCAGGACTCAGGAACCGGATGGCGACGACAAAGACCGACCCGAAGCTGGCCCTGACGGCCAATGGTGGCAGGAAGGGCAAGCTGTACGATGGACTTTCGCGCGACCAACTCATTCAAGCGTATCGCGTTATCTATACCTCCCGTCGCATCGACGACCGCGAAATTCTGCTCAAACGCCAGCAAAAGATCTTTTTTCAGATGTCGGGCGCGGGGCACGAGGGCATTGGCACGGCTGCCGGGTTGGCGCTGAAGGCCGGCTACGACTGGTTTTATCCCTATTACCGCGACCGGGCGCTATGCCTGGCGCTAGGCGTAACGCCGTATGACATGTTCCTGCAGGGTGTCGGTGCGGCCGATGACCCCAGTTCTGGCGGACGCCAGATGCCTTCGCATTGGAGCCATCCCAAGCTGCACATCGTTACGCAGTCATCGCCGACGGGGTCACAGATTCTGCAGGCTGTAGGTTGCGCCGAGGCCGGACGCTACCTGGCGCGCCATCCCAAGGCTGCGGAGGTTCCATCGTCGGGTTCGCCGGATTATCGCCAGTTCAAAAATGTCAGCTTTCAGGGTGATGAAGTCACGTACGTCTCTCTCGGCGACGGCACTTCCAGCGAAGGTGAATTCTGGGAGGCGATGAACGCCGCCGCTCTGGGCAAGCTGCCGGTGATTTTCTGTGTGGAAGACAATGGCTACGCCATCTCCGTCCCGGTCGAAGTTCAAACCGCGGGCGGAAGCATTTCGCGCCTGGTCTCAGGATTTCCAGATTTCCATTTTGAAGAGGTCGACGGCACCGATCCCGTCGCCAGCTACGCCGCATTCCAACGCGCCACGCGCTATTGCCGCGAGGGACATGGCCCGGCCTTCGTTCACGCACACGTAATCCGTCCGTATTCGCATTCTCTGTCAGACGATGAGCGGCTGTATCGCCCCGACGCGGAGCGGGAACGCGATGCGCAACGCGATCCGGTCACGCGCACACAGATGTTCTTGTTGCGCGAGGGCATCCTCGACGAGAAGGGAATTAACCAGCTCGAGAAAGAAGTCGAAGCCGAGTTGCAGAAAGCGGTGGACGCAGCCTTGGAAGCGCTTCCTCCGGCCCCGGAGAGCGTTACCAAGTTTGTATATTCGCCCGATCTGGATCCCGCGTCGTCGACGTTTGACACGCAGGCCGTGGTCGCGGAAGCGCCGGCGGACGGCAAGAAACCTGCGCCCAAGACTATGGCCGACTTGATTACGGCGACCCTGCGGGACGAAATGCAGCGCGACGAGCGCGTCGTGATCTTTGGCGAAGACGTCGCCGACTGCAGCCGCGAAGAATATTTGAAGCGCAAGTTGGTCAAGGGCAAGGGCGGGGTGTTCAAGCTAACTTTCGGCCTGCAATGCGAGTTCGGCAATGACCGCGTGTTCAACACTCCGCTAGCGGAGGCCGCAATTGTCGGCCGCGCCACCGGCATGGCCACTCGCGGACTGAAGCCCGTCGTCGAGATTCAGTTTTTTGATTACATCTGGCCAGCAATGATGCAGATTCGCGACGAACTCAGCGTCATTCGCTGGCGCTCTAATAACGGATTCTCCTGTCCGGTAGTGATTCGCGTCGCCATCGGGGGATACCTGACCGGCGGCGCCATTTACCACTCGCAATGCGGAGAGAGCATCTTCACGCATATTCCCGGCTTGCGGGTGGTCTTTCCATCGAATGCGCAAGATGCGGCCGGACTTTTGCGTACTGCAATTCGCTGCGACGATCCCGTGCTATTCCTGGAACATAAACGTCTCTATCGCGAATCGTTTGGCCGCGCGGCCTATCCCGGTCCCGACTACATGATTCCGTTTGGCAAGGCGAAGGTGGTTCATCCCGGCACGGACTTGACGGTTATCACTTACGGCGCGGTTGTGCCGCGCGCGCTGCAAGCGGCCCAGAAGCTGGAACGCGAGCAGGGCGTGAAAGTGGAGTTGATTGATTTGCGCTGCCTGAATCCGTTCGACTGGGACACGATCGCTGCTTCGGTCGCTAAAACGAATCGCGCTCTCGTCGCCTACGAGGACATGTTGAGTTGGGGCTACGGGGCCGAGATCGCGGCGCGTATTGCCGACCAACTTTTCGACCAACTCGACGCGCCGGTGCGCCGCGTCGCCGCCAAAGACGTATTCGTCGCTTACCAACCGATCCTCGAGGATGCGATTCTTCCCCAGCCCAATGATCTCTTCCTTGCGATGAAGGAACTGTCGGAGTACTAACTCACGGCGCCGCTCTACCCGCCGTTGTAAATCGACCTGTGGTTACGAACGCTTTCGCTGGCCCAGAATCCTGATTGTCGGTTGTTGCCGGGAATGCTAGGCTCGGAGGAAGTGGGTTCTGCCTATGCCAATCCGTTGAAATCCAACCCCTCGGGGCCCAGCCGGCTAGCACAGTGGCTGCAATCATCTTCGGCGGAGGTATGGGTTAAATTTCTGCTTGCGTTGCTCGGACTTGGATTAGCCTTCGCAGCCGCCCTGTTTTCCACGGTGTCGCGCGACGCGGGCAATCTTTGGGCGACCTTGATTTTGGCGTCAGCCTCTCTGCTTCTAGCAACGCTGGTCGGACTGGTTACCGTGCCTTACCTGGCGCGCCGAGTCGCGGTCGAACGCATGCGTGAATCCTTTGACTACGACGTAACCCGCGCCGGCATTGTCTATGCGTTGGTGACGTTGGTCATCGGCATTGCCGCCCTCAATACCGGCAACAATCTTCTCTACATCGTGGTTGCCGCGATGCTGGGGGCTATCCTGGTTTCCGGGGTCGTTTCAGCATGGGTTTTGCGCTGGCTGGAACTCGATGTTCGGCTGCCCGAACACGTTTTTGCGGGGCGCCCCGTCGCGGGACGCATCGTAATCCACAACCCTCGCCGCTTCTGGCCGTCTTTTTCCGTGCGAGTGGTTTCCACTCGCAAGAAGCGAAAAAAATCCGCGAAACAGTGGCAATGGGAAGCCACTACTTTTGCGTTTCCTTTTAATCGTCCTTCGGAGCAGCAATGGCTCCGTTTGCCGGACCGGCGGCTGCGCCGTGTGACGGTGCTGCCTCCGCCTCCGGGAATTTTTCAGGGAATGGCGTACTTTCCCTTCCTTCCTCCGCATGCCGAGTTGTCGGCCGACCTTGAATTGCGTTTCGATCAGCGCGGACGCTATCGCGAAGACAGTTTCGGCTTGGCTACGCGCTTTCCCTTTGCGTTTCTTACCAAGACCCGGCACGTTTCGCTTCCGAGGGAAGTGCTGGTTTACCCGCGCATTGAGCCCACGGATGAAGCACTGCAAGTGTTGCCGATGGTGCGTGGCGAGTGGGAAAGTTTCGTGCGGGGGCGCGGTTCCGAACTTTACCGCATCCGCGAATACATGCCGGAAGATTCGGCTCGCCACGTGGACTGGAAGGCGACCGCGAAGTCGGGCTCGCTGAAAGTACGTGAATTCGCCCGCGACGACGAGCGCAAACTCTGCATCGCCTTCGATAACCCCGGGCCGGGGTTGATTAGCGAGCGCGCCTACGAGAAGGCAGTCGATCTCACCGCATCCCTCGCGTGGCACTTTTCCACCCAGGAGGCGGAATTGTCGTTCATCGTTCCCGGACGCCCTCGCACCCGCGATCTGCACGAATTTTTGGGGTGGCTCGCCGTCATCGAACCGGGTTCGAACACCTCCGATTCCGCGACCAGCTCAAAGAAGAGGGAACTCAGGTCCAGCGACGCCTTATTGGAGATGAACCTGAGTAGTTCCGATGCCTACAATGTCGTGGTCACGGTTCGGCCCCGTGGAAGCTTGCCAGTCGCGCTCTGGAACTGTTCGTACTTTGTGTTTGTGGGCGATTCTGGTCATAAGCCGACTTCCTGAGCGCGACTTCATTTGCCCATTTCGGGCCAGATTTCTTCTCTGCACAACCTTTTTCGCTTTCCTAACATCTCCTTCCGGGCATATACTCGCGCCCCGGTAGATGCTTTTGAACAACTCGGAACTTCTTTTTTCGGGGAGGTATCAAATGCGTATCTGCGATCTGATCAAGGATCAGAGCACCTTTCAGGCGGAGCTGGGCCACAGCGTGCTCGAAACCGTCCGAGTGATGGTCGAGAATAACATCGGCGCCGTGCCTGTTCTGCATAGCGGCAAACTAGTCGGCATCTTTTCTGAACGCGATTTGATGAAGCGCGTGGTGGCCGAAGGCCGCGATCCCGGAAGCACCTGCCTAGCCGAGGTAATGACCGACGATCCACTCACCATTAGCATGAACGAAGATCTGGAAAACTGTATGGCCTTGATGCGGCGACACGGTTTCCGGCATTTGCCGGTCTGCCACGAGGGGCATTTAGTGGGGATGGTGTCGCTGCGCGATATCCTGTTGCACGACTTGAGCGAGAAGGATGATGAGGTCCGCATGATGCGGGCCTACATCCATTCCACGCCCGACGCCTAGTCGATTCGCAAATCATTCGCCTCCGAAGATCCGCTCCCGTGCGCGCATTCACTCCAGTCGCAATCCCGGCCCATCCTTGCCTCGACCCTTGCTAACCAGCTTTCCCGAGGACTTTAGCACGAAGGTAACCTTGCGTAGCGGCTGCGTCTAACGGTAACGTTACTTGCAATTACCTCAGTGCATTGAACACCGGGTTGGGAACGGTTAACCTTGTTTGGCATCCCAGACACGGCGGCAGTGTATTTCCGAAGCGCCGTTGTGTTCGAGCGGCAGGCCTTGCGTGTGATCGAAAAGAGATGACCGAGAAAATCAAGCTTCTCTACTATGCGCTCTGGCTGGCACATCCCATCCTGCAGGTGGGCATTGCCGCCATCATGGTCCAGCGCGGCCTGCACCGCAAATTCAAGTTTTTCTTTGGCTACATTCTCACTCAGATCGTGACCTTTGCCGTAGTTTTCCCCGCCATGTGGCACCATTATTCAGCGGCTTTTTACCTTTACTGGCTTCTGGACGGTCTGAGTGTGGCTCTCGGTTTTGGCGTGATTCACGAAGTGTTTGTCGATGTGTTCCGTTTTTTTCATACTCTTCGTGATCTGGGTACCGTTTTGTTCAAATGGGCGGGACTGGTCATGCTGCTAGTAGCGGGAGTGGTTTCCGTTTCCACCAATTCATCGGAGCTCGCGCCCTGGATGCAGGCCATCATCACCTCACAAAGATGCGTCCGCATTATTCAAATTGGGATGGTGCTGTTCTTGATTTTCTTCGCGCATTATGTCGGAGTCAGCCGTCGCCAGCACAGCTTTGGCGTCGCCTTGGGATTTGGCTCCTTTGCCATGGTAGAACTCTTACTGATCTGTTCCTGGGTGGGTAATCATCTTGACGGGACTTGGGTCAACATCCTGAATATGGCAGCCTATAACGGCAGCTTGCTGGTATGGCTCGGCTATGTGGCAGTGACTCGGCCTGCTCGCGATACCTCGCTGTCGCTTCTCCAACCTCAACGTTGGGAGCAGAGTCTTACTGACATCCATCATCCGCTTCCGCCCGACTCGCTTATCCCCATGTTTGAAGGGATGGTCGACCGGGCACTTTCGCGCACGCAAATGGACGCATCTTCTTCAACCGCGAGCCTTGCCGCGGGAACGGCAGCGAGAAGCGCGGCTGCAGGCAGCGGTGGCGTCCAACTTCCCGTAGCACACTCCGCCAGCTCCAAGTCGTAGAAGTCTCAACCGTCTCCAACCTTCCTTTGCCATCCTGGGGCGCTTGTTCGGAAATCGTAACAATTTTTCAATGAACTGCCGGCAGGAAGCTGGGCGATGGGTGAATTGAAGTATTGGTTTGCCGCGTCCGACGCAAACTACAGAAAATACAATACTAATCCTGGCTCATCAGGGATTCCCTTAAGGCCTTTCTGGTAGGCGGGCGGACTTGCGGAAATTTCCTAAAAAAGACTTCTTGACATGTGCCCTATAATGCGGCTCCGCAAAAAAGTTCCCACATAGGGAGACTCTAAGCGGATAGGAGACGAACCCATGAAACGCGCACTCAGGATTTCCATCCTGATGGTAGGACTAGTGGGCACATTCATCGCAGCTACCGTCCAACAGGTTCCCGCCGCGGACGGTGGCCCGATTCTCTTGTGCCCACCCAATCAACCACATTGCTCATCTGGCCTGCCACCGCAGTAGAACGCACGATGGCAACTGACCGCAAGGTCACTAAAGTAACTTGTAGTCACTGCAATTTGGGCCAAGATTTAGGCTCGCAATTTTTGGGCTGACGGAACTCATATTAATCCGTCAGCCCGCCTTTTTGTGCGGCCTGCTTTGTGAATCGAATTCCCCGCACTCATTCCTTTGCTCCCAACGCGAGTTCCAAGGCACTTCGCAAGTCCGTTGCATTAAATACCGGAGGATGGCAGGAAGAGCCGGAGCAAAGCACCGCGAATGATTTTCGGGAACCGGGATTATGCGAGCGCAAGGCGGGGAGTTGCGGAATGGTGACGGCCAGCACGGGTGGAAGATTTTCCGCGACGGCCTGACTCGCCGACAATCGCAGAACGCTCTTGTTAAAGGCAAACGGAACAATCGCCGCCGAATATAACTCTTCCGCTCCTTCTTCATCTCCCTCTTCGGCGATCACCACTACCTGCGCCGGACTTTCCAGGAAGTGAACCACAGCAACTCCGTACGTCGCCGCGAAGACTCCGAACTGCTCGGCGACGCCGGCAAACGCTTCCAACGTGAGTTCCGCCTTCTCGCGATAAGAATCGTCATCCGTGTAATGATGGAGCCGCGTCAGCGCAATTGCCGCCATTGGATTTCCTGCCGGAGTCGGCGAGTCCTGTATCGGCTTGCGCGTCGTCGCCAGTACGCCCAGGCTGGTGTTGCCGGTAACCGGTTCGCTGTCGAAAAATCCTCCTGACGTCGCATCGTAAAAACGCGCGATCATCGCATCCGCGATGGCATGCGCAAACTTGAAATAACTGAGGTCGGCGTTTGCTTCGTAGGCATCCAGGCAGGCCAGGGTTGTGAAAGCATAGTCGTCGAGCAGCCCGGGCACCTCGCGATGAGTCGCCTTCGGATCCGAGTAAGCGACCACGTGGAGCAGCAAACGTGTGGCGCGGGCGCCCTCGCCCGCGTCCGTTTTTTGCGGCGGCTGTCTCCAAGCCTCCGCCAGCACCCGATCCAGCGACTTCAGCGCAAACCGGCGCGCCTGCGCCAGATTCAAAACTTTCGCTGCCTCCAGGTAGGCCGACACGCACAAGCTGTTCCATCCGACGTATACCGTCTTGTCGATATACGGCGTCGGCCGCTGCAAGCGCGCCGCATACATCTTCTCCTTCCCCGTTGCCAGCAGTTCGCGAACTCGTTCCGACGGCAAATTCATTCTCCGCCCGATCTCCTCCATCGAAGCTTGCACGTACAAAACATTCTTCGCGGGATTGTGATGCATCTCGCCGACTTCGTTGATGTCGTAATGCAGTGCAGCCACTTCCGCCTCTTCTTTCGTTAAAACTGCCCGCGCCTCTTCGAGCGTCCATGTGAAATAGTCGCCATCGTCGTCCATGGAAATGTCGGCATCCTGCGAGGCATAGAACCCGCCTTTCTGTCTGTCGCTCAGCCAATCATCCATCCAGCGAATGATGTCGCGCGCCACGTCCGCAAAAAACTCCTCGCCGGTGGCCTGATATCCATGCACATAATTCTTCAGCAGTTCAGAATTGTCGTAGCACATCTTCTCGAAGTGCGGCACTACCCAACGCTCATCCACCGAATAACGATGGAATCCGCCCGCCAACTGGTCGTAGACGCCACCCCGAGCCATGTGTTCAAGCGTACTCGTGAGCAAGTTCAGTAATTCCTCGTCAGAAGTGCGAGGAGACTGGTCACTGACACGTTCTGGGTGCCCCATCCTATCGCGCTCTTCGCGATAGGGTGGGGATTTTGATTCATCATTTCCCCTACTCTTTGCATACCGCTCAATCAGCAAATCCAGAGCCGACGGATGCGGAAACTTCGGCGCCTGCCCAAATCCTCCATGCTGCGGATCGAACATCCGGAACGCCGCTGTCTGGATCGCCGTAATCACTCCCGGCGACACTTTGCCGCCCCGTCCCGCAAACGATTCCGACTGCGCGATTGCGCCTTCCACCATCTTCGCCTGCTCCACCACGTCGCCATGTTTCTCGACGTAAGCATTGGCGATGCTCAATAGCACGCGACGGAAACTCGGCCGCCCGTATCCATCATTCGGCGGAAAATAAGTCCCCCCGTAAAACGGTTTCCCATCAGGAGTAAGAAACGCCGTCAGCGGCCATCCGCCCTGCCCGCTCACCGCCTGGACTGCCACTTGGTACCGGCTGTCAATGTCAGGGCGTTCATCGCGATCCACCTTGACCGCGATGAAATGCTGGTTCACAATCGCCGCAATCTCCGGATCGTCATACGACTCCCGGTCCATCACATGACACCAGTGGCACCACACTGCCCCAATGTCGAGCAGCATGGGCTTGTTCGCCCGCTGCGCCGCCGCAAACGCCTCCGGCCCCCACTCATGCCACTGAATCGGTTGATGCATGGCAGACCGCAGATAGGCAGAAGAAGCATGCGAAAGGGAGTTGAGGGGGGTGCTGGTCATGATAATTCCAGTCTAAATCGTTTGTAGCTGCCCGGCGGAACGAGAGTCGAAGGAAGGCAGGGAAGTAAACCGGGAAGAGTACACGAGGGTTCGTCGACAGGATTGGCGGTGAATTGCGGGGATCCTACGGCAACGTTGCCAGCACTGCCGCGAATCGATCCGTCACGGCTTCAAACCCCTTTTCGGTGGGATGCAGTTCATTGGCCCACCAATCCTTGTAATCGGCCAATCGATTCGAAAGCGTTCCCCGCAAATCGATATAACGCACATGCGCAAAGACTGGTTTCGATGGCAGCAGCTTCACAACGTCGTTGAACTGGTCCATCAGGGTTTGCATCATGGCGATGCGCTGCGCCAGATCTTCAAAGTTTTTCTCGCGAAAGCCGGGATCCAACCACGGACCCGGGAAGGGCCAGCCTCCCAGGAATCCGCGTCCATCGGGCACGGGATAGTCATAGCCGTGAATTAAGATCGGCACGATCACCCCGAATGTGCCCTGGCAGAGCGCCGTGATGCTGATCAAGAATTGGCTGTAAGCCGTAAAAATTCTCTGATTCAAGACTCCATCCACCACCTCGCCGTCCCAGCCGGCGATTGGCGAGAACGCGTTATTCAGCAGCATGCCAAATTCGTTTCCGGCCACATCGTCGCCACCGCCGGAAATCAGTACTGCTTTGGGCGCCACTCCTCGCGCCTTGATCTTCTCCAGTTTTCGCGCGAAGTCTTCCAGTTGCCCTCCGGTATAGGCCATTTTTTCAATGGGATCGCCTTTATGCGCCGTGGATTCCACGTTGTATCCATGAAGATCTTCGAGCAGCTTCAGAACGTCGTGCAGCGGGTAATCGAACCAGGAATCTCCCGCCGCCGCTAGAAATCCTGCAGTCTGGAACTCGGCGGATGTCGCTGGAACGCCCGGTGCACCGATCTGCACTCGCAGCGCCATTGTTTTTTTATTCTTTTGCAACGCTTCCGCTCGCCGTTCCCGGGCGACGGATCGCAGTGCCAGAATCTCATCCGCTTTCTTACGGCCCAAATCCAGCGCCGCCGCGAGTTTGTCTTCGAGTGTCATAACAGACCTCCTGGGTTGCGCAGTATACGCCTGGGGGCGTGACTCGAAACGGTCTTCGGCAGTCCGTCCGGGGAATGTAAAAAGAGATCTCGAATTGCAGGGAGAAAGTAACTCGCCGGTCGTCGATTGCGCTCTTCTTCCCGTTCTTGGCGGCAGAACTCAGCGCCCTCTGCGGTCCAAAGCTTTTCTCGATTTATGGGCTGATTCCCAACCACTGAAGTCCCGCGGGGCCGATGCTCCGTCACACCGAAAGCTGGCGTGCGATCGTGCCGTACAAATCGATCGCGTCGGCCAGTTGCTGTTTTTCGATGTACTCGCCGTCGGTGTGCGCTACGTGAATCGATCCCGGGCCGATCAGCAGCGGCTCGCCCCAATTCGTGAGCTTGGGAATGTCGGTCGTAAAGGCCGCGATCATCGTGGGCAATCCATCGACCGTGCGCAGGCGTAGGAAGGGAAGCTCCAATGGGAACGTAACCTGCACCGCATCGCCCGCAGCCGCAAGGATTTGGCGCCGCAAATCTTCCGCCGGACCAACCAGCCGGTACAGCAAGTCTGCATGCGCGTAATCAGGAATCACATTGGGTGCGCGCCCGCCTTCAATCAGTCCAATGTTCAACGTGCACGGCCCAACCTGCGGATCGCCAGGCAGCGGCATGGCGCGCAAACGAGCGAGGGCCGGAATCAGTTTGTCGATGGCCGATTCACCCAATTCCGGATAAGCTGAGTGCGCCATGCGTCCCCTGGCCGTCACTTCAGCGCGCAGCGTACCTTTTGAGGCGAGGGCAAGACGATTCTCCGTGGGTTCGCCGTTCACAAGGAATCGCGAACGCTGCCCGCTGGCCGCCGCGAATTCATTGGCCACATGCGCGCCCAGACTGTCGCGCTCTTCGCCTACCAGGAACAGAAGTCCGACATGAATGCTCTGCTTGCGCAATCGCTCCGCCGCCGCAATCTGTGCCGCTATAATTCCCTTCGCGTCGCACGATCCGCGCCCGTAAATTCGTCCCGCATCTTCCGACGAAGGGATGAAAGGCGGAACGGTATCCATGTGCGTAGAAAATACCACTGAAGGTTGCCGATGCTCCGCTTCAGTCCCATAGACGTTGAAGCGTGGGCCTTCGACGGGCATCTTCTGCGTGCGATAGCCGAGGCGGCAGAGTTCGCCGTAGAGATAGTTTCCAACCGCAGCTTCGTTGCCCGTAATCGACTCGATGTCCACCAACTGCCGCGTCAGCGTAACTGCATCCATGACCGAGAGAATAGCAGAGAGACCAACTTGGGACTTTGATCTCAACCTCGACTTAAAACTTAATCGGTGGTCAGTGGTATTTCTGTTCTGCTAACCTTCCCGTGTAATCTGGAGAACGTGATTTCGTCGAACTCCTCCATCCGTTCGCTGTTTCTCGATGGGCCTGCGGGACGCCTGGAAGCGTTGCTCAACGCCGGTGCGGCAAGTGCGACGCACGCTGCGCTGGTTTGTCATCCGCATCCTCTGTTTGGCGGGACGCTGCACAACAAGGTCGTCTTCCATACGATGAAGGCTTTGAATAGCTTCGGCTTCCCCGTGTTGCGCTTCAACTTCCGTGGAGCTGGGCTGAGCGAGGGCGAACATGACCAGGGCAGCGGTGAAGTCGAGGATGTTCGCACCGCTCTCGACTGGCTCGATGCCGAGTATCACTTGCCGCTAGTATTCGCCGGATTCTCTTTTGGCGCTGCAGTTGGATTACGCGCCGCCTGCGCGGATGCCCGAGTTCGGGCAGTCGTTGGTATTGGAACGCCCGTTGTTCCCGTCGCCGAGGCAACTGAAGAGCCGCGCATCTATACGCTGGACTTCCTGGAAGCGTGCACCAAGCCAAAGTTGTTCGTCAGCGGAGCCCGCGATCGGTTTAGCCCGAAGGACAAGCTTGAAATCCTAGTTAACGCATTGCCCGAACCCAAGAAGTTGGTGCTGGTCGAAGGGGCCGATCATTTCTTCGAAGGACGACTGCAGGAACTGCGGGAAGCCATCGAGGCGTGGGTGAAGCAACGAGTGATTTCGTGAGGACGGTTGACGGTCAGATTCTCTCAGCGTCCTCCGCGCGTTTTCCGTGAGCTCAGCGGTTAAAAGCTTTTACCGCTGAGATCGCGAAGAACCTCAAGAGATTCCTGGGAAAACCATCCTGACTCGTTCGCCAAGGTAGTCTTTATAATCTTGCGCATGGCCGGTTCTGGCGAGATGCGCGAACATGCGCGCGAGATCTTTTTACACGCTCTGGCTGAGGCGTCGATTGCCAGAGGCTTTGCCCGGCATGTGCATTGCGAGCGCGG
>DATBEI010000130.1:0-6022 GCA_036269595.1 Candidatus Sulfotelmatobacter sp. | reverse complement strand
AGAATGATCGGCAGCGTCAGGCCGACAGACTTTCCCGGTACTGGCGACAGCCATCCGAAATAAGCCGCAATGATGACCGCAATGAACGCCCAGAGCAGCAGAATGAACTTCCCTTGCGTCACCAGGTAAGTCTTGCAGGTCTCGTAGATCAATTCCGAAATCTCGCGCATTGACCGGTGCACGGGCAAGTTCCGCAACCGCACAAAGATCGTCATTCCAAAGGCGAGCCCGAACAAGCAAAACAGGATTCCGATGAGCAGCAGTTTGTGGCCGTCGATCGCACCGTTCAAAAAGCTGACCTGTGAAAGGTCCGGCAGTTTCAGCGATGCTTCGCCGCCAACCGATTCGCCGGCGGGCTGAGCCAACGCCGAAGCCGCGCTCACAGTCAGCAGCGCGACTACGGCCGAGAAATTTCTGCAAATGCGACGGGTGAGAAACGCAGCAGTGGCGAGCCAGGCGCGCATATAAGTCCTCCGAAAGAAAACGGTTTTAAGGATAACGAACGTGTTTAGGCACTGCCTTCCGGAATCCGCTTCGAAACTCGCCTTTCGGGCAACACAACCACGCCCATTCGAGCCTCAAAAGAATTGCTTCCGGAATTCCGAACACGCTTCCACCGCAAGACCTGAAGGAGTGATGAGCTTGGCCGCGTCGGATTTTGTGCCGGGCTCAACTTCGAATGCGGACGGGAGAAGCAAGACCCGATCCCGTCGTCCCAGCACAAAACAGGCGTTTATAACACGTTGGCCTAGAAGGGTCAAACCCGTAAATACTGATTCCAATCCAACTTTCCCAGATCGGGCAACCTGTCGCCCTGTTCCATCGTATCGGGATCATGAATCGTCCCTCGTCGCTTCCCTCTGAAGATTCCGCCTGCGTCCTTGACGCCCTCCGTCCTAGCCGTCGCACCCACCGCAGTGACGGCCGAACGGCCCTTCGGCCTACCTTTTCTTTACGGTTCGGCGTATGATCTTTTTCCGGCGCATGCAAAGCTTGGTTTTCCCCCGGTACGACCCCCAAAAATCGACTGGTGAAGATGTCGACGAAGAGACTTCATGATCGACAAGCTTGGAATTTGGGTTCCGGAGTTTAACTCTCAAATCGGGTGAATCTCTATGCGCACAACGACTCCGCAGTTCTTCAAGTCTTTGAAATCACTGTTGCCATTTCTTCTCTTCATGGCTACAGCAGCATCGGCCGACACTGCCCCTGGCTGGAGCCGCGTCGGCACTTTCTCCGGCAGCGGCGACGATTCTGGCAATGCCGTAAAAATCGATAAGTTCGGCAACCGCTACGTCACCGGTTTCTTCTCTTCCACGGCGAATTTCAACGGAAGCCCGCTTACTTCTCGCGGTGACACCGATGTCTTCCTCGCCAAGTTCGCGCAGGACGGCTCTCTCCTCTGGCTGGTTCAGGTCGGAGGACTCGGGCACGACGAGAGCAGCGACCTCGCCTTTGATTTTCAGGGAAACGTCTATCTGACCGGATGGTTCACCAACAGCGCCACCTTCGGTTCGGTCAACGGCGCAGCGAACACCCGCACTGGAAGGGGAGAAACCATTTTCCTGGCAAAGTACAGCACCGCCGGAAATTTAGTCTGGGTGCGCAAAGGCGTAACGCCCAATGTCCACGTGAATCGCGGTTATAGTCTGGCGATCAATCCCAACACCGGTTCGCTCTTTTTAACCGGCGTGAGCCAGGAAGCCACGAGCTTTTCCTCAGCCGATAATCAAGTCTACTCAGTCCCTGGACCTCTTTTCTGGCACATGTTCCTGGTCAAGTATGACCTCCGCGGCCAGTTTCTGTGGGGAGAATGGAATGAGGCCTCTCCCAATAGCATTCCCCACAGAGTTGCCATCGATTCCAACGACAATGCCTACGTCGGCGGATGGTTTGAGGCTTCCGCAACCTTCCATAGTGCCGACGGAAACAACCAGACGGTTACAGGCCTTAGCGGCCCTGTCCAAACCGCTCCCGACTATCCCGGCGATTCGTTCCTGGTGAAGTACGACAAGAACGGCAACCTGCAATGGATCAACGACGTTGGCGGCTACAAGGCGATCGCGACCGACGTCGCGGTGGCTCCCGACGGCACAGTCAGCCTCACCGGTTTCATTGGCAACATCAATACCGGATCTTTGACGCAAGCCCAGACCATCGTCACCTCGCAGTCACCCGGTTCCAGCATTAACCTCGGCGGAGGCCAGTTCACCAATCCCTACAACCGCGACGTTTTTCTGGCCAGCTACAGCGGAGATGGCGTGCTGAACAATGCCCTGCGCATCGGTGCTGAAAGTCAGGATGCCGGCGGCGGTATCGCGTACGACGATTTTGGCAACCTCTACCTCAGCGGTGTCTTTCAGGGCATGATCGACGTCGGCGGCCAGACCTTGAACGGGACGCAAACCAACAACGTCTTCGTTCTTAAATACACCGCCGGTTCGCTGGCGTGGGCGGTCGAAGCCGACGGCGCGGGCACGCAGAATTATGAGCAGGCCGTGCGCCTGGCCACCAGGGCGGGAAGCACCAAAGTATTTGTTACCGGAGCGTATGCGGGAACCGCAAACTTCGGCAACATCACTTTGCACAGCGGAGGGGCGGACGACGTCTTCGCGATGGAGCTAAAATAATTGCGCGCTCTGTCGAAGCCGAGCCTGCAGGATCGATCACGAGCGCGCTGAGAATCGCGACGATGAGCAAAGCTGCCCATGTTTCCACAACCATCGCCCCGTGGCTGTCGGTTCGCAACAGCGCTCGCGCCGTCGACTTCTACAAAACCGCCTTCGCCGCAACAGAAGCATTTCGTTTGGACGCAGGCGATGGAGTTGTAGCCCGTCTTTCGGTGGAGGGCGCGGAGTTCTGGGTCGGCGATGAATCGCCCGAGCATGCCAATTTCAGCCCGCAGACGCTCAACGGCAGTTCGGTGCGAATCGTCCTCACCGTCGCCGATCCTGACGCAATGTTCGCCCGCGCCATCGCAGCCGGGGCCACGCAAGTCTTTCCCGTCGGCGAGGAACACGGCTGGCGCTTAGGCCGCGTCGTCGATCCCTTCGGACATCACTGGGAGATCGGCTGTCCGGTGGAATAATCGTTCTTCAGTTCCGCATCCCACTGCGAACTGCCCGGCGCGTAATCCAGTTTTGATTTTTGATTCCGCTTGAAAATCCGGTCGTAGTGCCGCTTGCACGACGAACTCAATTCCGGATCGCAATGCTGGTGGAAGGTATAGGTGCCAATGCCCAGTCCGAGTGCGGTTCCCACCCACATATCCGACGCCCAGTGATCGCGCGCCAGGAATCGGGTCAGGGTCACCGTGAAGGCGGCCGAATAATTCAGCACTCTTACCCATGGCTGCGAGTACTCGTGCGCCACCACGGTCGCCATGGCCCAAGTGAACATCGCATGCCCGCCGGGAAACGAGGTGTTGATCATGGGATGCTTCAGGAAGTCCCCATGCCCGTTTCCTTCTCCCGGACGTTGCCTGGCCGCAATGAACTGCATGGGCGTATAAACCAGAAATGTGTTGACCAATGTCTCCAGTTCCAGTTCGCCGGTTTCCCGAGCATGCGGATGGTCACCCTTGATTCCGTACAACCAGACTCCGCCAAGCGTCGCCGCTAAGCCTCCAATCGCAATATTGGAACTGTCTTGATAGAACTGGTAATGACCGCCGGGCAAGTTGTTTTCTATGTGCCGATCGGTGACAAGGAATACTGCCGTTCCCCCCAACGCGATGGCGTCGTATTTCAAGTGAGCCGGCTCGAACG
The DNA here is from genome assembly GCA_036269595.1 of Candidatus Sulfotelmatobacter sp. Lineage (GTDB taxonomy): Bacteria > Acidobacteriota > Terriglobia > Terriglobales > Acidobacteriaceae > Sulfotelmatobacter. The sequence continues at coordinate 2,255 of DATBEI010000130.1, read as the reverse complement.
GCGAGAAATAGATTCCTTTTTGGTCGTGCAGAATTCGCGCTACCGAGCGATGAACCAGGCCCGGCTGTTTTCCCTGATTTTCCGAAGAAACATCTTTTCCATCCGCATCCTCGTTGAAAGCTCCCGCGCGCAGCGAGGCCACATCAAACTTGGGCATGACGTCGATGGAGGAGGATGTTTCCGGGGCCGCTGGTGGTTCCGGACCGAGGGTCAAGTCCTGGCAGAACGCCGTGGTGGACGATAGTGACGCGGCGAACGCCGCAATCAGTAAACTGCAAAAACTCTTCCGGCAGTTGTACAAGAGAGTCTCCCGAGCGCCACTTTTTACACGGATGCGCCTGGGTAGGATGCAAATTGTTACAAAGCGTTCACCGGGAATTTTACTGAATTTGGCGGGGCTCGAACCTCATTCCTAGCGGCTGACGCAGTGCCGCCAACCCTGCGAATCCCGCGCCGCATCAGACTCTTGCGACATGGTTCTCCGCCGTCTGGCGGTCGTCCCCGCCGGTATTTCATCCAGTCGCAGTGAGGCGGTGTTGTCCGTGTGTCTCTGGTGGCTTCCCGTTCCCTTCCCTCGTTTCCATCGGAACTCTTTTCGGATTCAAGCAGCTCGCCGCTCTATTTCCATCGCTTTCCACCAGCCTCGGCGGCAGATCTGCCGAAAGAACCTTCGGGTGAAAGTATTTACGCGAAGATATCCCCCTGAATGAAGAAGAAAACACGCTCGATTGCGGAGTACGTCAGTCACGCGTTTGCTTTAGTGCCGCCTGCGCCTTGAGCAAAAGCATGCGTTGCTCACTGCTGTGGGAATCATGACAGTCGATGCATACCCCCTTCACAACGGGAACGTGCTGCTTCAACGCAGTGGACTTTTCGTGACAAGAAAAGCATATCTGGTCTTTTGGCATCGCCAGGCTCAGCGTGGTCATGTCGCCTTGCCTTCTTGCCACATGACAAACGGTGCACGTGGTGGCCATGGCTGAGTGCACCGATTTCCCACTAATTTGCCTGGTATGACAGGAAACGCATTCGGTGCTCTCGGGAATAACGCCGGGGTGCTCCACCGCCCAAGAGGAGGTCGCAGTCAACAGAACGGCTAAAGATGCGAGGCGAAGGTAGGAGGGCGCGTTCATTGAGCGTCGGGTCATTGTAGTGAGCGGGGAACGTACATTCATTACTACAAATCGATTAGTGCCACGAAAATCGGAGTCCCCGATCCCAATTGACGGGATGAAGGGACCGGAACTCATTGAACCTCAAGGCTAAGGGGCAATTTGTGACGAAAATCACATGTGCGCGTTAGCACGCGCACTACGATCCCTCCAACGGGATTGCTCGGGCAAAAACTCCGCCCGCATTCAAAGTTAGCTTTTCCTGTTTGAAGAACCTGCGGCCTGGCTGAGCTAGCTAGTTCGGGCCCTTCATTCTTTCTTTCACGCTGTGAGCAAGTTTTTCAATCTCTTCGGCTTTTTTGATCACGTCGAGAGAGAGAACATTCTCGTTCGATTTATCCACGGAATCTTTAAGCTCTGCCGATAATCGCAGGAGCTTTTCGGTGTCGTGCTTCAGGGCGGCGACGCGGTCTTTCGCGGCTTTCTTGGCCATCTCTTCGGTAAGGCGGGCGCGGGCTTCATCTTCGTCATTCATGGGCTGATTGATGTCAGATTTGGGAGGCGGTGGCATGCCAGGATTTGTCCTTTGCGCCAAGCTGGGAAGACAGAACAGGAAGAGGCATACGAAGAGTATGAACTGCACGGAAAACCTCACCGAGAGCCGGATTTGCGCTACTCAAGGGAATTATACGTCGGGATAAATCGACAGCCAAAGCATTTACCACGTAGGACACAAAGGTTCACGAAGGAAATCAAAACAAACAAAAAGCCAGAGGGTTTAGCCTCTGGCTTTTCTATCTTCGTTTTCTACCACGATCAGAGAGCGCTCATGTTGGCTAAGAACTCGCTGTTGCCGCGGGTTTTGCTGAGTTTGTCGATCAGCAATTCCATGGCTTCTACCGGGGACAGCGGGTTCAGAACTTTCCGCAATACCCAGATGCGCGAGAGGTCTTCTTTCGGAATCAGCAATTCTTCCTTACGCGTACCCGAGCGCTGGATGTCGATGGCCGGGAAAACGCGCTTGTCGACGAGCTTGCGCTCGAGAATGATTTCGGAATTGCCGGTGCCTTTGAACTCTTCGAAGATCACGTCGTCCATGCGGGAACCGGTGTCGATCAAGGCCGTCGCAATGATGGTGAGCGA
>DATBEI010000125.1:0-14898 GCA_036269595.1 Candidatus Sulfotelmatobacter sp. | reverse complement strand
GCAGCAAAAGTGAAATTCCTGACTCGTTCCCGGGAGCGCCGAAGTTCGAGCACGACGTTCTGGGCACGATCTACGCCGGCCGCGGCGACGAGCTTCCGGTGAGCGCGTTCTCCTGCGACGGCACCTTCCCCACCGCCACCTCGAAATGGGAGAAGCGCAACCTGGCCCTCGAAATTCCCGCGTGGGACTCGAAGATCTGTATCCAGTGCGGCAAGTGCGCGATGGTTTGCCCGCACGCCGTGATCCGCATCAAGGTCTACGACAGCAAAGAATTAGAGCACGCGCCGAAGACCTTTAAAACCTGCGACGCGCGCGACAAAGAGTGGGCAGGGATGAAATATACGATCCAGGTCGCTCCTGAAGATTGCACCGGCTGCGGCGTTTGCGTCGATGTCTGCCCGGTGAAGAACAAAAGTGAGGCGCGGCTGAAGGCGATTAACATGGTGCCGCAGCCTCCGCTGCGCGCGACCGAGAGCGAGAACTGGGACTTCTTCCTGAAGGTCCCCGAACTCGATCGCCGAAAAATTAAGCCCGGAACGATCCGCCAGCAACAGGTGCAGGAGCCCCTGTTTGAGTTTTCAGGCGCCTGCTCCGGGTGCGGCGAGACGCCATATCTGAAGCTGGTTTCGCAACTCTTCGGCGACCGTGCCGTAGTCGCCAATGCAACCGGCTGCTCGTCCATCTACGGCGGCAATTTGCCGACGACGCCTTGGGCCAAGAACGCCGACGGGCGCGGGCCGGCCTGGTCGAATTCGCTTTTCGAAGACAACGCCGAATTTGGTCTCGGCTTCCGCGTCTCCATCGACAAACAAACGGAGTTTGCGCACGAACTGCTGCGCCGGGTGGCGGGATCGGTGGGCGAAGAACTGGTCACCGCCATCCTCAACGCAAAACAAAAAGACGAATCCGACATTTACGAACAGCGCCAGCGGGTGGATCTGCTCAAAGAAAAGCTCGCCAGGCTCAACTCGAGCGACGCGAAGCAACTTCTGTCCGTCGTCGACATGCTGGTGAAAAAGAGCGTTTGGATCGTGGGCGGCGACGGCTGGGCCTACGACATCGGCTACGGGGGCCTCGATCACGTGCTGGCCAGTGGGCGCAACGTCAACATCCTGGTGCTCGACACCGAGGTTTACTCCAACACCGGCGGGCAAGCTTCGAAGTCCACGCCGCGAGGCGCGGTCGCCAAATTTGCCGCTGGGGGCAAGCCGGGGCCCAAAAAAGATCTCGGACTCATGGCCATGACTTACGGCAATGTATACGTCGCGAGCGTGGCGATGGGCGCGAAAGATGAGCACACGCTCAAGGCGTTTCTGGAAGCGGAAGCCTACGATGGGCCGAGCATCATCATTGCGTACTCGCATTGCATCGCGCACGGCATCGATATGACCACGGCGATGACCGACCAAAAGGTCGCGGTCGAATCCGGACAGTGGCTGCTTTACCGCTACAGCCCGGAGCGGGCCGCGGCGGGCGAGAATCCGCCGGCGCTCGACTCGCGCGCTCCCACGCGGAAAGTGCAGGAGTACCTGCTGCAGCAAACACGTTTCAAAATGCTGACCAAGAGCAAGCCGGAAGACGCGGCGCGTTTGTGGAAACAGGCGCAACAGGACGTGGAAAATCGGTACCGCATGTACGAATACATGGCCAGCCGAAAGACGGAGCCGGCTGCAGCGGCGAAAGAAACAGCAGAAAAACCGCCGGCAGTGAAGCCGGTCCCGGCGGTAGCAGCAAAATAAGAGGGTGCCCCACCTTTGTCCCCTGCGCGTTTCGCAGGGACAGAGCTTGCCCTGAGCGGAGCCGAAGGGGTGGGATTTTGAGTTCCTCACGAATTCGCAGAAGCAGGAGAAATTATGATCGATCTCAGCACCAACTATCTTGGCCTGAAGCTGCGTTCGCCGCTGGTCGCCTCGGCGTCGCCGCTCTCCCGCGATGTGGATGGAATTTGCCGCCTGGAAGAAGCGGGTGCTTCGGCGGTGGTGCTTTACTCGTTGTTCGAAGAGCAGTTGCGCCAGGAGGAAGCCGATCTCGACTACCATCTCGCGGCGGGCACGGAAAGTTTCGCCGAATCGCTCACGTACTTTCCCCAAGCCAGCGAATTTCACACCGGCCCTGAGGGATATTTGGATCACATTCGCAAGGCGAAGGCATCGGTGCGCATTCCGATCATTGCCAGCCTCAACGGCTCGACGCTGGGCGGATGGACGAAGTTTGCCGGGGAAATCGAACGCGCCGGCGCCGACGCCATCGAATGCAACATTTATTCCATCCCCACCGATCCCCGGTTGACTAGCGAAGAAATTGAACGCACTTATCTCGACATCCTGCGCACGGTGAAAGCGACTGTCACGATTCCCGTCGCGGTGAAGTTGAGCCCGTTCTTCAGCAACATGTCGAACATGGCGCACCGCCTGGATGACGCTGGCGCCGACGCGCTGGTGCTGTTCAATCGCTTTTACCAGCCCGACATCGACCTGGAAGAATTGGAAATCCGTCCCAACGTTCTGTTGAGCACGCCGCATGCGCTGCGGTTGCCACTCACCTGGATCGGAATCCTCTACGGCCGGGTGAAAACCGGTCTGGCGGCCACAGGTGGAGTGCACGGCGCAGAAGACGTAATCAAACTGCTCATGGTGGGCGCCAACGTGACCATGATGTGCTCGTCGCTGATGCGCCACGGCATCAATCATCTGCGTCACGTGGAGCGCTCCCTGCGCGATTGGATGGAAGAGCACGAGTACGAATCGGTGTTACAGATGCAAGGCAGCATGAGCCAGCAGCGCTGCCCCGATCCAGGCGCCTTCGAGCGCGAGCAGTACACGCGCGCAGTGAAAGGCATGCAACACATTCATATGGCAGGATGGCGATGATGGCTACAATCACGGAACTCACTCCTGATCAGAAAAACTGGGTGCATCAGGTGACGCATATTCTGGGATCCGCGAACCCTCATCCGCAATCGAGAGACGCTAGCTCGTTAAGAGTCGGCGAGGTCAAAGTTTCGTTTCCGGGCGCAGACGCGGCGCGAACCGGAGGCCAACGGGCCCGCGCCTTGATCGTTCCCCGCGAACACGGCGCGTGGGGACTGTTACTCGTGCCCATGGTCACGGGCGCAGGGATCGCGTTCCGCGAGAGCCACCGTGTTGCTCCCTTGTTTTTTTTGCTGATCGGAGCTCTGGCCTTGTTCTGGCTGCGAACTCCGCTGGAGAGCCTACTGGGTACGTCGGCCATGCGAGCACAAACTCACGACGAACGGCGAACGGTCGCCATCCCGATTGCCTGCATTGGTGCAGTCGCGGTATTCGCCTTGGGGGCGTTGCTGTGGTCCGGACAGAATCCATTGCTATGGCTGATCGGTAGCGCTGCCGGAATTGCGTTCGTCGCGCAAGCGCTGCTCAAGAAGCTGGGACGCCGTGCGCGCATGCTGTCGGAAATCGTGGGCACGGTCGGATTGACGGCTGCAGCTCCGGCAGCATACTACGTGGTTACCGGGAAGTTCGGCGTAGCAGCTTGGGTCGTATGGGCGGCGAACCTGATCTTCGCCGGGGACCAGATCCACTATGTACAGCTCAGAATTCACAGCGCGCGAGTCGAGGGATTTCGCGCCAAACTGCGGCGCGGTTGGGCCTTTGCTGCCGGCCAAGCCTTGATGACCGCGGCGCTCACCTTAGCCTGCCTTTTCAGGATCATTCCCCCCATCGCTTCTGTTGCCTTCTCGCCGCTCCTGTTCCGCGGATGGTTCTACTTCATCCAGAAGCCCGCGCCTTTAGCTGTTCGAAGACTCGGCTGGCACGAACTGACCCACGCTGTGGCATTCTGCGTTCTCTTCATCGCAACTTTTGCCGCAGGAAAATAACTTGCCGTTTTAGTTGGCCCCGGGCGGTATAGCGCCCGAGTCTCGCCGGCTGTCGTGAGCGCGTCCCGCGCTCGCATGCGCGAAGCAAGAACCGCCGTCGATCGTGCAACCAATTGATTGCCGGGGATTTGCTGGCGATTGTACGTACATTTGGGTAAGACAAATGTTCCTGAAGGAACATTGTGGAAAACTCACGTATCCAATCTGAATAAAGCGGGTTGCGGGGAATTTTTCGCCCTATGGCACAATTACCGCCGCCCCATTCACGGCATCGTTTTTCACCGCGATCAACGCCTCATTCGCCTGATCCAATGCGAAGGTTGTGACCTGCGGCTTGAGATTGATGCGCGCAGCGAGCGCAAGAAAATCGCGCGCATCGTTGCGGGTCATATTCGCGACGCTGCGAATCTGGCGCTCGCCCCATAGCAACTGGTCGTAATCGAATTGTGGAATGCGATCGAGATGAATCGCATTGATCGCGACAACGCCTCCCTTGCGCAGGCTGGCCAGCGCCGTGACGACGACATCTCCACTAGGCGCGAAGGTGACGGCGCGATCCAGTTGCACAGGCGGCTTATCGGTTTCACTTCCCACCCAATCCGCACCCAGCGAAGCGGCCAGATCGCGGTGCGATTTGCCACGCGTAGAAACGTATACGTCGCACTTCCAGGCGCGCAGAACTGCAATCGCCAGATGTGCCGATGCACCGAAGCCAAATAAACCCACTCGCTCACCGGGTTCGACACCGGCCACGCGCAGGCTGCGGAAGCCGATGATGCCTGCGCACAACAGCGGCGCGGCATGCAGATCGTCGAGAGCAGCGGGCAAGGGGAAGACAAAGTCGGCCCGAGCCAGCGCATATTCCGCATAGCCGCCCGGCACGTCGTAGCCGGTGAACGTGGGAGCGTCACACAAGTTTTCCATGCCACGCTTGCAGAAGAGACAAGTACCATCGGTGCCGCCGAGCCAGGAGACACCGACGCGCGAGCCCGACGGAAGCTCATCGGTAGCGCCCTCTATCAGGTCGCCGACAATCTGGTGGCCGGGAATCATCTGGGGATGCTTGGGCGGCAACTCCCCTTCGACGATGTGAAGATCGGTGCGGCACACGCCGCAGGCGCGCACGCGCAATAGAACATGTCCAGGTGTGAGTTGAGGCTGGGCTACGTCCACGATTCGCAGTGGGCGCTGCGACGCTGGCTGAGGGGAAGTAAGAATTGCGGCCTTCATGATTCACCGCCGAGCATCGTGCTCCGCCCTGCAGGAGAGCCGAGAGCGGCAGTCCCCGCATACAACTTCATGCGTTTTTTCAACGCTATTTTCAGACGGCACTTACGAAGATGGTACCAGTTCCAGCGTCAACACTTGAAACGGACGCAGGTGAAACTGATGCTCTTGCTGCGCTGGAATCGATACGGGCGACTGCGAGCTGTCGGCTTTCCACGGGCTGCGCGCGGTGTATACCGGCTTGGAACCTGCTGGCAATTCCAGAAGGGCCGCGAGATTCGCGGTGAAGTCTTGTGGCTTGTCGCTGGGATTGCGCAGAGTCAGAATTGCGTTCTCAGGCGACCACGACGCCCAGCCGTAAACTTCCAGGCGCGCCGGATCGCCAGCGATCCAGTGCGAATCTTTGAGCGTCGGCGCATTGTCACGCGACCACTTCGCGGCCTCAGCTAGCACGTCCCAATCGTTCGTCGAAAGCAGAGACGGTGTGATGTACATCTCTTGCAATTGCGTGCCGGTGCTGAAGTAGTCATGAACTTCGTCGGGGAAATCGTGGCCGGGATCGTCGCCCAGGCGCTCCGCATAGCGCGCAAAGATCATGCCGTGAAGCATTAGAGAATTGATGGGGAATAGCGGGCCCTCTTCAACGACCCAGCGATAAATTTGCGAATCACGATAGGTGATCCAGCGCTGGCGATTGGTGCCGACGCCGGCGAAGCTGTGATCGTCGCCGCCGCGCCAGATCGAATCGGCATAAAGCAGCCAGAACGGCGAAGGATACGTTCCCGTGGTGAGGTTGACGTAAAGGTCAGGCTTCTTTGCGCGCAACTCGCCGATCAAATGAATGGCGGCGGCGAAGTCGCTGTCGAACTCGCTTCCTTTGATGACTTCGTTGACATTTCCGGTGCCGTCGAACTTGAACTGGTTCACCCCATATTTTTCAATCATGCTGAGGCAGGTATCGCGGAAGTAGCGATAGTATTTCGGGCCGGAGAGCGCGAGACCGCCTTCGTTGGTTTCGAATCCTTGTGCCTGCGCGGAAGCTATGCGCTGCTTTTTCGGACCGTCATAGCCGCCCCAGGGCGAGAGCCAGATGCCAGGCGCAGCGCCGAATTGCGCGGCTGTCTGCGTGACTTTTGTGAGGCCATCTGGAAAACCGGGATTGAATTTCCAAAGGGTTGAGGGATCGTCCCATCCATCGTCGAAGAGGAAGCTGTCGAGTTTGACGCCGCGTTGTTTCGTCAGGTGCTCGCCAAAACTTTGGACGACTTCGACCGCCTGTTGCTCGTTGTAGCGATCGAAGTATCCCAGGTCGTACCACGAGTTGTAATGCAGAAAGGTTCGGTAGGGATGGGCGCGTTCGAGTTCGATGTAGTTCAGGAAGTCGCGGCGTAGTTGTTTGTAGTGGGTCACGCCGATCACGGATGAATAGGTCACGCTTTGACCAGGCTGCACTGGAAGTTCGCGCTCAAGCCAGCAGGAGGCGCGATCGGCGCGGACGCGGCATTCCGACAGCGGATGCTCGAAACCGAGAAACCAGGTCCCCGCGGTAACGGGAGAACCTTTCACATTGCCGGAGACGAGAGCGCCGGGTATGACGGCGTCGATGAGAACAACCTGGGCCAGCGCGAAGGGTTCCTGCGTGGCGTGGATCGTGATTTCCTGACAAAGATAGTTCGCACCTTCACGCAAGTTCGCCGTCCAGGTGACGCGGAGTTTGGCAGAAGAATCTTCGAGTTCGATGAGGACTTGCCGGCCAGGTAAATGCTCGGCAGCTTTGGAGGAGTCCTTCGACACGGGCGCGTCTTCGATGATAGGAGCTCCAATGATTTTGAAATCGGAGGAAGGCAGCACCGTGCCTTCTTTCGGCAGCAGGACAAAGACACTTCCCGAGAGAGGGAGGGTCGCCCCGGTCAAGTGGTTGGCAGCGCCTTGCCAGCGCAGAGAACCGCCGCGAACCGACCATGTCGCCGAGATCGCATGGTTGGAGAGCGAGATGAGATCGCCCTCATGAAGGGCTTGCACATCGGCGGCCTTCACCGGCGCGAGAAGCAGTATGACAATGAACGGAAAAAGAAGTAAGCGTGGCATTTTCAGATTTCCTTTTGGCACCGCGAACTTTTGTTTCAACGTAAATTCTAAAGACCAAAGAGCGTGGACCACGAAGGACACGAAGGTTCACGAAGGAAGGCGGCACTGGATTGATCTCATCTCTTGTCAACTTTCCATTGCTTCTGACTCCCAGCTTTTGGAGCGTGAGACGGCTTCGTTCCAGCGGTTGCGAAGTTGACGAGCCTGGGACGCGGGCATCTGCGGCTCGAATCGGCGGTCTCCGGTCTGGGACGGGGCGAGGTCGCCCTTCCAAAAGCCAACCGCCAGACCGGCCAAATACGCGGCACCGAGCGCGGTTGTTTCCGTGACGACTGGGCGAACGACCGGCGTGCCGAGAATGTCGGATTGGAATTGCATGAGACTGTCGTTGGCCGCGGCGCCGCCGTCGACGCGCAGTTCGGACACGGCTGCGCCGGAGTCTCGCCGCATCGCGTCCAGCAAATCGGCGACTTGGTAGGCGATGCTTTCGACTGCAGCGCGGGCAATGTGCCCGGCGGTGGAACCGCGCGTGAGTCCGAAGATGGAACCGCGGGCGTAGGAATCCCAATGAGGCGCGCCTAGCCCGACGAAGGCGGGAACGAAAAATACACCGCCATTGTCGCGAACGGAATTAGCGAGCGCCTCGACTTCTTGTGAAGTGCGAATCAGACCTAAGCCATCGCGCAGCCATTGAACCACGGCGCCGCCGACGAAGACGCTGCCCTCGAGGGCATATTCGGTGACACCTTTTATTTTCCAGGCGACGGTGGTGACGAGGCGATTGGAGGACGGCACGGGAACGCGTCCCGTATTTTGCAGCATGAAGCATCCGGTGCCGTAAGTATTTTTGGTGAGGCCGGGCTGAGTGCAGCGCTGGCCGAAGAGCGCTGCTTGTTGGTCGCCGGCAATGCCAGCGATAGGAATGCCGTCCAATCCTTTAGCGGTGGTAACTTCGCCATAAACCTCGCCGGAGGAAAGCACGGTCGGCATCATGGATAACGGTATCTGAAAAAGGTCGAGGAGTTGGCGATCCCATGCGCCCGTGTGAATGTTGAAGAGCATGGTGCGCGAGGCGTTGCTGGGATCGGTGGCGTGAAGGCGTCCGCCGGTGAGTTTCCAGAGCAGCCAAGTATCGACCGTGCCGAAGGCGAGTTTGCCCGCATCTGCGCGAGCGCGGGCACCGGAGACGTTTTCGAGAATCCACGAAATTTTGGTGGCGGAAAAATAGGAATCGATTAGCAGGCCAGTGCGTTGCTGGATGAGGGGACTGTGACCTTCGCTGCGAAGGCGTTCGCAGAAATCGGCGGTGCGGCGATCTTGCCACACGATGGCGTTGCAGACTGGTTCGCCGGTGTCGCGATTCCATACGATCGTGGTCTCGCGCTGGTTGGCAATGCCGATTGCGGCTATATCGCTGGATTGTGCGCCGGCCTTGGCTAAAGCTTCGAGTGCGACAGCGATCTGAGTGGAATGGATCTGTATAGGATCGTGCTCTACCCAACCGGGACGGGGAAATATCTGTTCGAACTCGCGCTGCGCAAGGGAGCGAACGTTTCCTTCGTGGTCGAACAAGAGCGCGCGCGAACTGGTTGTGCCCTGGTCGAGCGCTAAAACGTATCGCAAGGTTTCTCCTTGAAGCCTAAACTCGCCGCCCGGCCGAATGAAAAGCAATTACATAGGTCCTTCGCTTCGCTCAGGATGACAGAACCAACGGGCGCAGGAAACGGCGAATGCCAAAGTCCCAGATGGCCGCGCCAACCAGGCCGCCGAGGAGCGGAGCTACAACCGGGATCCACCACACTCGAGTGCCGTCGGTGAGGCCGTTGTTGTGAAAGCCGGCGACCACGGTGAAGAGGCGAGGACCGAAGTCGCGCGCGGGATTAATCGCGTAGCCGTGCATGCCTCCAAAGCTGATGCCGATGGCAACGACAACCAGTCCGATGAGCAGAGGCGCGAGATTGGCGCCGGGCGGTGCGTTGAACTCATCGATGATCGCGAATATTAGAAGGACGAGCAACCCGGTGCCAATGAGTTGATCAAGGAAACCCGCTTGCGGCTGGCTCGGGAACGCAGGAAAAGTGGTGAACACGCCGGCGGTGCGTTGCAGTTGCGGGTCGACCTGGTGGAACGCGGGCAAATAATTCCAGTAGACGAGGGCGGCAGCGACGAACGCTCCAGCGGTTTGCGCGAAGGAGTAGGGCAGAACCTTGCGCCAGGGAAATCCGCGAAAGACCGCGAAGGCCAGAGTGACCGCGGGATTGAGGTGAGCGCCTGAGATCTTACCGGCGATGTAAATGCCCATAGTGACAGCAAGTCCCCAGCCGAGGGTGATGTTGGTGAAGCCGCCGTGGATGGTCTCGCCGGGATTGTTGGTGGGAAACAAATTGACCATGGCGACCACGCCGTCGCCGAGAAGGATGAGCACGAAGGTTCCGAGAAACTCGGCGATCAGTTCGGCGACCAGCGTGGGCTTGGGATTCATTCGTGCTCTGCGGAGCTAGTGGACCGCGAAGTAGTGTAACAGGGGCGGAAAGCCTTTAACCGCTGAGAGCGGAGGGTGAAGGTACAGAGCACGCGCAGAGCATCTTTCCCGCAGAGATCCTTCGGCTTCGCTCAGGATGACAACGCGTTTCGGTCGTCCTCACCCCTTATCTCTTTGTCTATGTTTTGCCTTCTTTTTTGTCTATGTTTGCCTTCTTCTTTGTCTATGTTTGCCTTCTTCCAGCGCAAGGCTCGCGGCAGTTAACTGGATTTGGGCTTGACATTTGAGGACAGGACCGTAAGATAGAGACATATTTATGCAATAGAGCGCATATTTATTCATGATGAATAAAAGCTTACGACAGCGGGCAGTTCTGGAAGTGCTGAAGCACGGATCCATCGCCAGCCAGGAAGACCTGCAGCGGCTGCTGCGGAAGCGCGGGTTCAAGGTCGGACAAGCGACGCTGTCGCGCGACATCCGGGATTTGAACTTGAGCAAGACTTCGCACGGCTACTCCGTGCCCCACGGCGATGGGGTGGCGGGCATCGCACTGCCTCCCGTGTCGCGACTGGTGCGGGAGTTCGTGCTCGACATTCGCTCGGCGCAGAACCAACTCGTCATTAAGACGATTGTGGGCAGCGCACAGCCAGTGGCGGCGGCGCTGGACGAGACTGACTGGAGTGAAGTGGTGGGAACGATTGCCGGGGACGACACGATTCTGATTGTTTGTCCGGATAAGGATGCCGCGAAGAGGCTGGCGTCGCGGATTGAGGAAATGCTGAGTTAATGGGCGCGAAACTAAAAACCGCCGTGCTGGGAGCGACGGGATACTCCGGACTGGAGTTGACGAGGATTCTTCTACGTCATCCGCGACTGGAGAAGCCGTTCCTGCTGCGGCGGTCGGCGGACAATGGAAGCGCGGCGGATTTGGCGGACGTGTTTCCGGCGCTGTCTGGGAATGGCGGTTATCCGTTGCATTCGCTGTCGTGGCCGGCTCTGAAGCAACAGGGTGTGGAGTTGTTGTTTCTGGCGACGCCACATGAGGCCTCACGTTCTCTGGTGCCGGAGGCGCTGGCGCAGGGCCTGCGCGTGATCGACTTGAGCGGGGCGTGGCGGTTGAAGCAGGAGCAGCACCGGGCGATTTATAACTTTCAGGATGCGGATGCGGTGAAGGCGGCAGAATTAACAGCGCGAGCAGTTTACGGATTGCCCGAACTGAATAGCGATCGCGTGGCGAATGCCACGCTGGTGGCGAATCCTGGATGCTACGCGACATCGGTGATTCTGGCGTTGGCGCCGCTGTTGAAGGCGGGAGTGGTCGACCGAAGCCGCGGGATTATTTCCGATTCGAAGTCGGGCGTGTCGGGAGCGGGGAAGGAACCGACGGCGAAAACGCATTTTGTTTCGGTGGCCGACAACTTGTCGGCCTATGCGGTGTTCAATCACCGACACGTGGGGGAGATCGTCGAGCAACTGGGGCTGGCGACGCAAGAATTGATTTTCACACCGCATTTGCTTCCGATCCCGCGGGGAATTCTGTCGACGATTTATTTGCAGCTGAACCGTGAGATGACACCGCTGGAAGTGGAATCGTGCTTTCGCAATTTTTATGCGGGCAAGCGATGGGTGCGGGTGTTTCCGACTCCGAAGCTGCCGCAGGTGCAATTTTCTTTGCAAACGAATTATTGCGACTTGGGATTTTGCCTGGCGGAGGACGGAAAGCGGCTGGTGCTGATTTCGTGCATTGACAACCTGCTGAAAGGCGCGGCGGGACAGGCGGTTCAAAACATGAACTTGATGTATGGATGGGCGGAAGACGAGGGACTGCAGTGATCATCGTAGTCAAAGTCGGAGGAGCGGCGCTGGAGGATGCGGCCACGCTGCGCAAGTGCGCGCGGGCGATTGCAGAATTGGCGCAGGACGGGCATCGCGTGGCGGTGGTGCACGGTGGCGGGAGCGCGCTGACGCGCGTGCTGAAACAACTGGGGAAGCAAAGCGAGTTTGTGGGCGGGCTGCGAGTGACCGATGCGGAGACGCGCGACGTGGCGCTGATGGTGCTGGGCGGGATGGTCAATAAGAAGTTGGTGGCGGCGATCCAGGCTGCGGGGATGCCGGCAGTGGGATTCTGCGGCGGCGATGGAATGACGTTCCGGGCGCGGCGGAAACATGTTCGCGGAAACGATTTGGGATTTGTCGGCGAGATTTGCTTCGCGGAACCATGCTGGATCGAGGCGTTATGGCAACAAGGAGGGATTCCGGTGCTGGCGTCGCTGGCGCTGGGAGCGGACGGCGAATATTACAACGTGAATGCGGACGAGATGGCGGCGGCGTGCGCGGCGGTTTGCCATGCGAATGCGCTGATTTTTCTGACGGATGTGCCTGGAGTGAAGAACGCGGAGGGCGCGGTGATTCCGTGGTTGAGCACGAAGCAGGCGCAGGACATGGTGGATGGCGCGGTTGTGAGCGGCGGCATGTTGCCGAAACTGGAAGCGTGCCGGCAGGCGCTGAAGCAGGGAGTGGGGCGGGTGAGGATATTGCCTGCGGCGGAGGCCGACGCGCTGCCGCAGTTTTATTTGACGAAATTAAATTGTGGGACCGAAGTAACCTGCGCTTGAGCGCGGAATCAGATTCAGGATTGGAGCAGGAATTGAATAGTCCATTGCAAAGCAGGGTTCCGGCGATGCCGGAAACATTTCCGGGAACGTTCTGGTGTCCAGACTTGGTTTCGACACGGGACCTGGGGCCGCAGGGCGTGCAGGCGGTGTTGCATCTGGCGGAGTTGATGAAGTCGCGGCCGTCGGTGTTTCAACGGTCGCTGGCGGGAAAGCAGATGGTGATGTTTTTCGAGAAGCCATCGCTGCGAACGCGTCTGACTTTCGAAGCTGGGATGACGAGCCTGGGAGGCACGGCGATGTTCGTGGACCAGTCGCAGAGCCGACTGGATGCGCGCGAGACGCTGAGCGATATTGCGCATAATCTGGAGCGTTGGGTCGACGTGATCGTGCTGCGGACGTTTGCGCAGGAGACGATCGACGGCATCGCGCGCTACGCCTCGGTTCCGGTGATCAACGCGCTGAGCGATGTGGAGCATCCGTGCCAGGCGCTGGCGGATTATTTCACTTTGCTGGAGCGGTTTGGCGATCTGAAGAAAGTTTCGCTGGCGTATGTCGGCGACGGAAATAACGTTGCGCATTCGCTGATGCTGACGTGCGCGTGCATGGGATCGACGATTCGAGTCGCGACTCCGAAAGGATACGCGCCGAATGCGCAGATTGTGGCCGACGCGCGAAAGATCGCGAAAGAGACTGGGGCGCGGATCGAGTTAATGACGGATCCGCAGGCGGCGGTCGCCGGCGTAGACGCGGTTTATACCGATGCGTGGGCGAGTATGGGTCAAGAAAAGGAAGCTGGGCAGCGGAGCACGATATTTCCTCCGTACCAGGTAAACCGGGAAGTGATGGCAAAAGCCGCGTCCCATGCGGTGTTCATGCATTGCCTGCCGGCGCATCGCGGGCAGGAAGTCACCGATGAGGTGATGGACTCGGACAATTCAGTCATCTTCGATCAGGCGGAAAATCGCCTGCACGTACAGAAAGCCATTCTTTATTTATTGCTGGGCGGCGCAGTGCGCCTGCCCGTGAGGAGCGCTCATGCCTGAGAAAGTGGTGCTTGCTTATTCCGGCGGGTTGGATACGTCGATCATCATTCCATGGTTGAAAGAACATTATTCCTACGACGTCATCGCCATGGTTGGCGACGTGGGCCAGGGAGACGACATTGAGGCCGTGGTGGAGAAGGCTTACACGACCGGGGCCAGCAAGGTAATCGTGGAGGATCTGCGCGAAGAATTCCTGATGGGATATGTGTTCCCTGCCCTGAAGGCCGGTGCGGTTTACGAGCATAAGTATCTGCTTGGAACTTCGCTGGCGCGCCCGGTGATTGCGAAGCATCAGGTGGAAGTGGCGCTTCGCGAAGGAGCGACGGCGGTTGCACACGGATGCACGGGAAAAGGCAATGACCAGGTGCGGTTTGAGCTGACGTATCAGGCGCTGGCGCCGGAATTGAAAATCATTGCGCCATGGCGGGAGTGGACGCTGAAGTCGCGCGAAGACTGCCTGGATTACGCGGAGCAGCACGGGATTCCGGTGGCAGCGAGTCGCGAAAAGATTCACAGCCGCGACCGCAATTTGTGGCACATCAGCCACGAGGGCGGCGAGTTGGAGGACGCGGGCAACGCGCCTTTGGCGACGACGTGGCAGATTACGCGCTCGCCGCAGGAGGCGCCGGACAAGGAAGAGCAGCTTCGGATTGGCTTTGAGCAGGGGATTCCAGTATCGGTGAATGGGATGAAAATGGATCCCGTGTCGCTGGTGGAACTGCTGAACGAGATTGGCGCGCGAAATGCGATTGGGCGCGTGGACGTGGTGGAGAACCGGTTTGTGGGAATGAAGTCGCGCGGATGCTATGAAACTCCGGGCGGGACGCTATTGATTGCGGCGCACCGCGAACTGGAAGCGTTGTGCCTGGAGCGCGAAGTGGCACATTTCAAACAACACATCGGGCTGAAGTACGCGGAGATGGTGTACTTCGGGCTGTGGTTCACGCCGCTGCGCGAAGCGCTGGATGCCTTCGTGGAAAGCACGCAGAAGGAAATGACGGGAAGCGTGACACTTGGGCTGTATAAGGGAAATGCTTCAGTGGTCAGCCGGGAGTCGGAGCATTCGCTGTATCGCACGGATCTTTCTTCGTTCACGATGGGCGACAGCTACGACCAGAAGGATGCGGAAGGATTCATTCGCATTCTTGGGCTGCCGTCACGATCGCGAGCGCGGTCTCGGGTGGAGGTCGCGCGATGAAGATGTGGTCGGGAAGATTCCGACAGCCACTGGATCCTGACTTTGAGCGCTGGCAGCGGTCGTTCACCTTCGACCGGCGGCTGCTGAAGTGTGAACTGCTGGCCAGCAACGCGCACGCGCGGGCGTTGAAGGACGCTGGCATTCTTTCGTCGGAAGAACTGATCAGCATCCTGCAGGGGCTGAAACAGATTGGAGAAAAGGCGGCGACCTCTGCGGAATTTCTCGATGACGAGGATGCGGAAGACGTTCATCACTTCGTGGAGAAGGAACTAGTCGCGCTGATTGGAGAGACGGGATACAAGTTGCACAGCGGCCGCAGCCGGAACGAACAGATAGCAACCGACCTTCGACTGTACGTGAGAGCGACGATTGACCAACTTCGGCATGAG
>DATBEI010000115.1:0-4522 GCA_036269595.1 Candidatus Sulfotelmatobacter sp. | reverse complement strand
TGCCTCTGCTATCATCGCTGACGGAGTCATTTCGCATCATGCAAGACTTCGATGACGATGAAATACCGATTCTTTCCGGAAGAGGAGAAGCATTCATGGAAGAAACTCCGGCCACAGGTTCGGGCGCCGCGCGGCGCAACGAAGACATCGCACTCGATCTGATGAAATTCATCGCCATGACGACGGGATACGGCCGAACCACCTCGTCGGGCGTGGGATTTCAGGGCACCGGTTCAGCGGCCAAGCCGGAAGACTACGCTGCCCACCTGCTTGAGTTATACGGAAAATGCCTTGGCGCGGTAGGCGCGAAGAAGTAGAGCCTACTCAACCGCCGTACAAAGAAAGAAAAACCGCGTCCCTTTGCCTGGGGCGCGGTTTCTTGATGTTTGCAACAACGGTGACGCTACACGGCCGGGCCTCGCCCGGCAGACAGCCGAGGGCGGCTGTCCCTACATTTATCTCCCACATTCTATCTATCTGCGGCGCTTGCCTTTTTTGGCAGCTTTTTTCTTTGCGGGCTTCGCTTTTTTCTTTGCGGTTTTCTTGGGAGGCTTCTTTGCGGCTTTTTTCTTGGCCGGCTTCTTCGCTGCTTTTTTCTTCGCGGGCTTTTTGGTGGCTTTCTTTTTGGCTGCGGGCTTGGGCTTGCTGCCGCCTCCGCCACTCGGAGCAGATGGGGCGGGCCTGGGCTTGGGGGCTGGAGGCGGAGGGACGGAGATGGATTCCGGCTCGTTCATCTCGCCCGACGGCGTGCCGGATTCTTCTTCCTCTTCCTCTTCTTCGAAATCTTCTTCCAGCGATTCGCTGTAGGCGCCGCTGTCGCCGAATTCTTCTTCTTCGTCACGTGCGTACAGCGTGGGATCGTAGAACGTCATTGCTCCTCCTGATTTCAGTGGCGGCCGGGTACGGATGGGAATCCCGACTGCGGGCACAAAGAATTTAAAAGACCACCGGAAACTTCTGCTGGAACGGCGCGCGATTATAGCACGACGTTCGGTGCAGGCTGCAAGGGCCGCCGACACAGACTGCTGGCTATCCTGTTATCACAGTGCGCGCGCAAAGGGAAGCGGAATTCGAAAGGAAAGCGCGCAAGGTTCAGGCCGGGTTGCCGATTCGTCTCAGATTCCGTGCGCACATAAAAATGCCTCACGGCGTTTTTAATAAACCGTGAGGCGGACAGCAGGGCGATCCGACGCTATTTCAAGCTCTTCACATAGGTGGCGATGGCTTTGGCGTCGTCCGCGGTAAGGCCGGAGAGCGCTTTTTTGTGCGGAGCTTTTTTGGCGTCGTTGCCCTTGGTGAGCAGATCGGTGATCTGGTCGTCGGTCAGGCTGGTGCCCTTGAGGGCGGGGCCAACCTTGCCTTGTCCGTCGGCGCCATGACAGCCGGCGCATTTGGTTTTGTAGCTGGCGGCTCCGTCTTGCGCAAACGCAGGCAGAGCCATCGATACAGCCAAGGCGAGGACTAGCAGGACGATCAGCATTTTCGTAATTCTCATGAGTTCTCCTTCGGATATTTGAAAGTTAGGGGCCCGAGAGTCGAGGGCATTGTAGTCCACCGTACACTTCGGCGCAGTGATTTTAGTGAGGGTGCCCCACCCTTGTCGCGGTGTTTGCGACAGGGTGGGGAATTTGACTTTGGGGAGGATTGGAGCCTGTCGCCAGTTCGCGCTTCCTCGCAGTCCATTGCGACTCGATTTCAACCGCGCCTTCAATCCCAGTAGCGTAGTGACAGAAACTGCTCCACAACCAGTCCTCGGGACGCTCGACCAGTCCGCGCCGGACTGGATTGCGGTGCATATAGCGCAATTTTTCGACGCGCTTGTCCTCGCTCCAAACGTTGAAATCGTAGTAGCGCGGCAGCCAGAACGGGCTGCCTTCGGGTGTCCGGAGCTGATGTGCCGTATTTTGCTTGAGCATTTGCAGAACCTGGGCGAGGGTCCGGCGTTCCGGCTCACTGATGAGCAGGTGAACGTGCTCGGGCATGATCACGTATCCGCAGATAAAGAATCCGTACCACTGGCGAACTCGTTCGAGGGTGTGCTCGAAGATGTCGCGGGAACGGGGATCGGACAGGAGCGGGTCGCGGTGGTGACAACTGAAAGTCAGGAAGTGCAGACACTTTGCTTGCTGAATGCGTTGGAGGGACCACGGCATGCGGTGATCATAGGTCGGGAGTTTGGGAGATGTATGTGATTGGTGAACATTTTCGAGCTTGTTTTCCGGGAGTGGGAAGTCAAAAACGGACCGCGTGATGGGAAGTCAAATTCCCCACCCTGTCGCAGACACCGCGACAAGGGTGGGGCACCCACTCTTTCTATTATTTCTTACAAACTAAATTATCTGGCGAGTTGGATGGTCAGGACCATGCCGGGGCGGATGACCGCTACGTTGCGGTTGTCGCGCTTGAGGGCGGCGACGGTGGTGCGATAGGCGTTGGCGATGGAGTAGAGAGTCTCGCCGTGCTTCACTTTGTGGCGGACGACTGCGGCCTGGATGGTTTGCACTTGCGCGGACTTGGTCGCGGGCGGCTTCGCCGTTGCGGTTTCCGTGGATTTCGGATGTTTCGATTTCGAGCGAGACACGGCGGCTTCGGTATCGTGTTCGCTGGGAGAAACGGGCAGGTGCAGGGCGAGGATGCGGCGTCCGTGGAGGCTGTCGCCGTGAATGCCGTTCCAGCGGCGCAACATCTGGGGCGAAATGCCGAAGTTGTCGGCGACGGTCTCGACGGTGTCCCCAGCGTGTACGTGATAACGCGTGATGCGGCGGGCATAGGTTGCGGTGTCGCTCTGCGGATGTTTGCCGGGCGTGACCGGAATGACTAGCTTGGTGTCGGCGTCGAGTTCGCCGTCTTCCATATGGTTGGCGGCGAGTATGGATTTGGCTGTGGTGTGATAATTCCGCGCCAGCGAAGCCAGCGTGTCGCCGGGATGAACCGTGTGATAGCGCCACCAGAGGCGCATATCGGGCGGAATGGAGGCGATCGCGGTTTCGTATTCCTCTTTCGTCCCAGTGGGCAGGTGCAGCTCAAACTTGCCTACGCGCGGAGTGGTCATGCGCAGCAGGCTGGGATTCAAGTCTTGCAATTCGGTGGTGGTGGAGTTCACGCACTCGGCGACCAGGCGCAGGTCAACCGGATAGTTCACGGTGACGATGTCGTAGTCGGCGGGCTGCTCCATCACCACGGAATTCAGGCCGTACTGCGCGGGATTCTTGGCCATGATGGTGACAGCGAGAATGATGGGAACGTAGTTGCGAGTCTCTTTAGGGAGAACGTTGCGGTTATAGAGCTCCCAGAAGTCGGCGTATCCGGTGCGCTTTACAGCGGCCTGCACGGTGCCGGGGCCGGAGTTGTAGGCGGCCATGGCGAGATACCAGTCGCCAAACTGGTTATAGAGATCTTTCAGATGATGGGCGGCGGCGCGAGTGGATTTTTCGGGATCCTGGCGATCGTCGACCCACATGTTGTGGGAGAGGCCGTAGCCGCGGGCGCGGCTGCCCATGAACTGCCAGATGCCGCGAGCGCCCACGCGCGAGACGGCGTGGGGATGGAATCCGGACTCGGCTTGCGCGAGGTAGATCAAATCTTGCGGGACGCCTTCCTGCTTCAACGTGGCGACAATCATGTCGTGATAGCGCCCGGAGCGGGAGAACGCGCTCTCAAAGGTGCCGCGTCCGCGGCCGGAGAAGTACGTGATGAATCCGGCGACCTGGTCGGTCATCATGAGCGGCAGATCGGAGTGAGTGTTCTTTAAGTCGGCTTGCGCCTTGGCTTTGACGCCAACGTCGGGCGTGGGCGTCAGGCTGTTGGTTTCGTCGATGGGAGCCGGTTCGGCTTTTTGCTGCTGCGCATCGGCGTCAGCAGGCGTGCCGCCGGGATAGAGCTCGTTCACGCCTTGCACGATGCGATCGAATTCGTTTTGCAGCCGCTCGTCGGAGCGAACATCGAGATTGCTGCTGAGAAGATCGTTGAGGGCGTTGTCGAAATCCTGCTTGGCTTCTTCGGTTCGTCCGGCTTCGTGATTGGCCAGGCCCTCGCGGTATTCTTTTTCGACTTTAGCAATCAGATCGGCGACGGGGTCTGAAGACTTGCTGGCGGCGGGATCTGGCGAGGCAAGCGATTCCACGCCGGAGGCTTTCTGCGGCTGGGCATCATCTGCCGTAGCCGGAGGTGACGATGGAGCGGCAGCCTTTTCGGGAACTTGCGCCTGAGCCGAACCCGGTTTAAGCGCTGGCGCCTTGCCCGGAGGGAGAAGCGAAACAGGCTTCTGCGCGGACTGGCAGGCGGACCCCGCCAAGGCCATGAAAGCCAGCACCGCCGTCCGGACGTAAAGTTTTACTAATCGCATACTTGTCTAGGAGATAGGTGAGTCTGCCCGTTCAAAGTCCGGCGTCGATTCTATCAAAATCGTACTCGGTGGTCTCGCCCGGGTCAACGCCGAAAAGGCACCAGGAGCGGTTACTTTCGGCATCAGACCTGACGGTTACTGTAGAACCAAAGCTTGGACCTTGGACTCTGGACATCG
>DATBEI010000098.1:0-25032 GCA_036269595.1 Candidatus Sulfotelmatobacter sp. | reverse complement strand
TCTTCGACCTTGGATTCTTCGCAGTTACGGGCCATCGCTAACTCGCTGACTAGCAGGTAGCGGGCACGCTCCAGCATTTTCTTTTCGCGGAAGGAAAGAGGCTTGGCCTGGTGCAGGGCAATCAGGCTTTTCAGGACGCTTGCGACTTCGAGAAGAGAACCGGTGCGCATGCGGTCGGAATTTTCCTTGAAGCGGTCTTTCCAGTCGCCGTTGCTGCCATTTTCGTGGACGGAAAGCAGGTCCAGAACTTTCTGAATTTCGCCATTGCGGACGACGCGGCGGAGGCCAACGCTGCCGGCATTCTGGCAGGGAACCATCACCTTGAGGCTGCTGGCTTTAATGTTCAGGAGATAGAAACGTTCAACGGATGTGCCGATGGAGCGGCTGCTGATCTGCTCGATGACGCCGACGCCATGGTTGGGATAGACAACCTTGTCGCCGATGTGGAAATTCATGTCCGTACCGCTCATTGCTTAAACCCCAGAAAGGCGATAGGTCCGACGGCGAGGAACGTTTACACCCTTTACTCATGCTACTCTCCGCAGACGCGAAAAGCAAGGAGAGGCGCGGGGAACGGAGCGTTGCCGGAGACGCAAAGTTATTGAGAAATAGAAAGTTAAGCGCAAGTTGGAGGCGCTGGCCGGAGCGTTTCAATAGAGGCTGTTCCCGAGGGATGCGCCGAATTATGAACGACGGATTATGAACGTAGGCGCTAAAGCCGGTTCCGGCCTTCCATCCAGCCTTGAAGAATCAGGATTGCGGCCATGCGATCCACGGCTTTGCCTCGCTTTTCAATCGACAAATCGGTCTCGCGCAGCACGCGGTTCGCTTCGGCCGAGGTCAACCGTTCGTCCCAGAGATGCACTGGCAACCGGAACCGCTTGCGTAAGTCTTCGGCGAAAACCTGCATCTTGTCGGACTGAATTCCTTCGGCGCCGCTCATGCGCAGCGGCAGACCGACGACAATTTCTCTGACGTCATATTCCTGGATGACCCGTTGCAGCTGTTCAAAGTCGTAGCGCTTGTTCCTGCGCTGCAACGTCTCCAAGCCTTGAGCCGTGATTCCGAGGGGGTCTGAGACCGCGACTCCGATGCGGCGCGAGCCGACATCGAGGCCAAGAACCCGGCCTGACGGCAGGTTCCGGCTGCTTTCGGCCGCCGGTTCTGAGAGCGAATCTTTGGGATCGGAATCCACGGGCCGATTATATGCGCCGTTAGCGTCCGCGCATGGCTTGCCGGTACGACACTACATTCTTGTTGTGCTCTTCGATGGTGCGGGCGAAGCGGTGGTGGCCCTGGGCGTCGGCGACGAAATAGTAGAAGTCGCTTTGGGCGGGGTGCATGGCGGCTTCGAGGGCGCTGCGTCCGGGATTGCCGATGGGGCCCGGAGGCAGGCCGGCATGACGGTAAGTGTTATAGGGAGAGCTGAACTGCATGTCGGCGTGATGGAGCGCGCCTTGATAGGTGCCGGAAAGCAACTCGGCATAGATGATGCTGGGATCGGCGTCGAGGGCGATGTTCTTGGCGAGGCGGTTGTAGTAGACGCTGGCGACCATGGGGCGCTCTTCGGGCACAGAGGTTTCTTTTTCGACGATAGAGGCCATGATGACGGTGCGCTGCACGTCGATTGGCTCGGGCGCGATGGAGGGGTCGTCGTTGGCTCCGCGCGGTTGAATGATGACCACGCCACACAGATGGCCGGAGCGGCCGGAGCCGCTGACCACGGCTTCGCCGGACTCTGCGGTGATGAGACCGATCTGTTTAGCGACAACGTGAAACTGGCACACCATGGCTTGAGCGATTTCCTGCATGCTCATCATGCGGGAGAATTGGTAGGTATCCGGAAAGAGGTAGCCCTCGAGCGAGCGGGCGTTGGGGGCGATGTCGGCGATTAGGGCCGTGTCGGTCTGGGCAACTTTCAGGAAATCCTGGGGGGGGCCCAGGCCGGCCTCTTCGATGGCGCGGGCAATATCGAACATGGTGAAGCCTTCGGGTACGACTACGGTGTGGAAGTAGACGTCGCCGCGGCGAAGGCGCTTCTGGATTTCGATGACGTTGGCAGGCTTGTCGAAGAGATATTCGCCGGCTTTCAGGGAGCGCTTAGGGTGCAGGTAATGCCAGAGTACGAAGGCCTCCTGACTGCGAATGAGGCCGGCATTTTTCAGTTCGGCCGCGATGCGGTGGGTGGAGAATCCCGGACGCAGCAGGACGAACTTCTGCCCAGAAGGGTCGACGGGCATCAGCACGGCCCATGTGAACCATCCCGCAATCCCCAGAATTGCGATCAGAAAAAGCCAGACAATCTTGCGCACAGTGTTTCCAGTTTAGACGATTGGCGGTGAGACGCAGGCGGTGAAGTGCAGCCGGAGTTTACTTTAGTAAGTGGTTGATAGGTGACGGGATGTTTACCAGAAAGTCGAAACTCGGCGCCATTCTTATTGCAACCTTTCCGACGCGCTATACTCCAATGTGCAGGGCATTTATCTATTCATGAGACGTCGGTCGTGCTTATTCGCTGTGCCATTACTTCTCGGAGTGCTGTCCACCACGGGCTGCATGTTCCGCACCCGTCCAGTTGAGGATCAGTACTCCAAAGCTCCTTTGAAAGAATCGACCCAGCAGGGTCTGATTGACAGCATCAATCAACAAGCCGAGTCGATCCATTCGCTAAAGGCGACGGTGGACATTGACAGTTCCGTTGGCGGGCTGAAGAAGGGCCATTACACCGACTACAAGGAAATCCGGGGCTACGTTCTGGCGCGCAAGCCGGACGAACTCCACATGGTGGGGCTGATGCCGATCGTGCGCTCGACGGCGTTCGACATGGTCAGCAACGGCCAGGACTTTAAGCTGTGGATTCCTCCGAAGAATCGCTTCGTGATTGGCAAGAATGAGGTGACGAATCCGAATGCGGGGCAGCCGATGGAAAATATTCGGCCGCAGAATATTTATGAGGCGCTGCTGATCCGGCATATCGACCCGAATTCCGAAATCGCGGTGTTGGAGAACGGCTACGAGACCTTGCACGACGCCAAGGGACACCGCGTGTTGCAGGATGACTACGAGTTGACCATCATCCAGAAGTACGACAGGGGTTGGAGGCTGGGGCGCAAGATTATCTTTGGGCGCATCGATTTAAAACCGCACCGGCAATTCATTTACAGCGAAGACGGCAAAGTGGCGACTGACGCCAAATATGCGGAGTACAAGGGTTACGGTGGGTTCACCTTTCCCTCGCGCATCGAGATTTATCGGCCGCAAGAAGAATACGATATCACGCTGAACATGCTGAAGGTGGAAGTGAACCAGCCGCTGAAAGACGATCAGTTTGTGCTGGAACAGCCGGCGGGGGCGGTGGTGGTGAACCTGGATCGTCCGCAGTCTAGTTTGGTAACGCCGTTGGGGCAGAGGCAGTAGAGTTGGAAAGATCCGCAGAAAGAGCCTAGAGTCAGAATCCCCACCCCTTCGGCAGGCTCAGGGCAGGCTCTGTCGCATAATGCGCGACAAGGTTGGGGCACCCGCTATCTTCATTATGATGAACAAAATGGTTGTGGCTAATCTGGCGCACCGGCCGACGCGCTCTTTTATTGCTACCAGCGCGATTGCGCTGGAAGTCACGATGATTTTGATGGTGGTGGCGCTCTTCTATGGATTGTTGAATGGATCGAAGGAGAGCCAGCTGGGGGTGGGCGCCGATTTGATGGTCATGCCGCCGGGATCGTCGGGGCTGATCGGAATGTCAGGTGCGCCGATCTCGGTGAAGGTGGGGGACGTTTTGCGCAAAGTGCCGCACGTAGAGGCGGCGGTACCGGTGATCTGGACGTTTACGCAAAAGCCGGTGGAAATCATCTACGGCATCGACCTGGCGAGCTACAACGAGCTTCCTCCCAAGTTTATCTATCTGTCGGGAGGGCCGTTCCAAGGGCCTTATGACGTTATCGTGGACGATTATTTTGCCGGCATGAACCACAGCAAAGTCGGCGACAAGATTGAGATTTTGAATCATGACTTCCGCATCTGCGGAATCGTTCCGCACGGCAAGGGCGGGCGCAAGTTTCTGCCGCTGTCGACCATGCAGGATCTGGTTGGAGCCGAAGGCCGGACTTCGGTTTTTTATGTGAAGCTGGATAATCCTGCCAATACCGAAGCGGTCGAAAAGTCGATCGAGCAGATTAAGGGCATGGAGAATTATGCGGTGCGCTCCATGCCGGAATATTTGTCGATGATGACGCCGGAGAATCTGCCGGGATTCGATCTCGCGATCAAGATTGTAATTGGCGTAGCAGTGGTGGTGGGATTTCTGGTGATCTTTCAATCGATGTACACGGCAGTGATGGAGCGGACGCGAGAGATTGGAATTCTGAAATCGCTGGGCGCTTCGAAGTGGTACATCGTGAACGTGGTGCTGCGCGAAACTGTGCTGCTGGCGGCGGCGGGGATTATTGCGGGAATCGTCATCAGCATGGTGACGCGGCGCGTGATCATGTTCGAGAGGCCGGTGCTGCGGTTGTTCTGGAGCAACCAGTGGGTGCTGCGGGCTGCGATTATTGCGGTGGTAGGTGCGTTGCTGGGGGCTTTGTATCCAGCGCTGAAGGCGGCGCAGAGGGATCCGATTGACGCGCTGGCCTATGAGTGAGCAGGCCTTGAGCTGGTAAAACTTTCCTAATTAAACGTATTGTCATCCTGAGGCGGCGGTCTTTGACGCCGAAGGATCTATGCATTTTTTAGGGCACGAGCAAGTGCATCGGTCCTTCGCTTCGCTCAGGATGACAAGCGCTTCGACAAGCCTTCGCTCAGGATGGCAAGCGTTTCGCTTAGGATGACAACTCTGCTGCCATCGGGTTTACAAGCGGTCTATGTATTGGACGTGGACGTAGGTTCCTAAACGGACGTTGTAGGCCAGGTACCCGCTGCCAATCATCCCTGGCGATTTAGGTTTTCAACAAAGAAACCCAATGAATTTGTCTGGAGCAGTGTGAAGCACCACCAGGAGACATTTCTAATGAGTTAAGCGCGGGGAGATTTCTAACGAGCTTTGACACAGCCGGTAACATAGCGTTGACAATTGTTTGCAGGCTACGGTATCGTAAAGACTTTGGTAGTCGTGTGGTTGCCCGCCTGATGGTCCTGGCGTCCTCGCTGGGGAATCAACGAGCGGTCTTCTTTCGCAGCTTTATTCAATCGGGAGAACTCTGATGTCAACCTATTTCCCCAAAGAGGGGGAAATTGTGCGCAAGTGGTACGTCGTGGATGCAGATGGGCAGACGCTCGGGCGCCTCGCCTCGCAGGTGGCGCGCATCCTCATGGGTAAAGAAAACCCGCAATATACGCCGTTTCTCGATACTGGCGATCACGTGATCGTGATCAATGCCGAGAAGGTTCGAACGACCGGCATGAAGGCGGAGCAGAAGCAGTATCACCATTACACCGGGTATCCCGGCGGACTGCGGACGGAAGATTACAACAAGCGACTGGTGCGCAGGCCAGAGATGGTGATTGAGGCGGCGGTGAAGCGCATGCTGCCGAAGAACAAGCTGGCGGCGCACATGCTTTCGAAGCTGAATGTGTATAAAGGCGACAAGCATCCGCACCAGGCGCAGAAGCCGCAGGATTTTAAGCTGGAAGTGCGCGAGTACAAACCGCGCAAGGTTGCTGTTTCGTAAAGTACCGAGCAGAACCGAGATTCCTCGCTTCGCTCGGAATGACAAACGTTTTTTGGGGAACGACAATTTTTTTGTGGATATGAGACTCGTTGCTTCTGGGCGTTTGAGCTAGAAGCTAAGAGCTAGAAGCTAAGAGCTAGAGGCTAGGAGCTAAATGGCAGAACTGGTTCAATACTACGGAACGGGACGGCGCAAGACGGCGATCGCCCGAGTGTATTTGCGTCCGGGCAGCGGCGATTTCAAGGTGAACGGGCGCGCCTTCGAAGAATATTTCGTGACTCCGGCGCAGCGGTCGGCAGCGAAGGCGCCTTTGGCGTCGTCGGATACCGGAGCGACGTTTAACGTGATCGCCAGCGTGCTGGGCGGCGGCGTGCGTGGACAAGCGGACGCGGTGAAGCTGGGCATTGCCCGCGCCTTGATGCAGTTCAATGCGGAGCTGCGGAAGAAACTGAAGGCCGAGGGCATGGTCAGCCGCGATTCGCGCGGCAAGGAACGGAAGAAGTACGGGCAGAAGGGCGCCCGCAAGCGCTTCCAGTTCTCGAAACGGTAAGGCGATGTGCTGGACGAGTGCGGTGGCTACCGAGATTCCTCGCTTCGCTAGGAATGACAAGGATTTTATCGGACTGACAGAGTTTGTTTTCTGTACGGAAGTTTTGGTTTTGATTTTGGCTAGAAGCTAAGAGCTAGAAGCTAATAGCTTGTTTTAGGTGTTCAATTCTTCCCGTACTCGCGTGCGGGGCGGGAATGGCAATCGGGACGGCAGGTTTCAACGTTTCAGAGTTTCAAGGTTGCAGAGACCTTGAGACCTTGCAAACTCTGAAACCTCGATCTCCTGATGCAGACTAAAGAGGAGGTTCATTGGCTACTATCACCATGAAGGAGTTGCTCGAAGCGGGCGTCCACTTCGGGCATCAGACCAAGCGCTGGAATCCCAAGATGAAGGAATACATCTTCGGAGAGCGCAACGGGATTTACATTATCGACCTGCAGAAGACGCTGAAGATGTTCAAAGAGGCGTCGAAGTTCGTGCAGGATCTGGCGAACGATGGCCGCATTGTGCTGTTTGTCGGCACCAAGCGCCAAGCGCAGGACGCGATCGCCGAAGAGGCCCAGAAGTGCGGGATGTTCTACATCAACCAGCGCTGGCTGGGCGGACTGCTCACCAACTGGGTTACGGTGCAGAAGTCGGTGAAGCGGCTGAAGGAGCTCGACGAGATGGCCACGGATGGCCGCTACGAGCTGCTGCCGAAGAAGGAAGTCATTAAGCTCGAACGCGAGCGCAAGCATTTGCAGGCCAATTTGGCCGGCATCAAGAATATGAGCCGCCTGCCCGACGCGATCTTCGTGATCGATTCGAACAAAGAGCAGATCGCGGTGCGCGAGGCGCGCAAGCTGGGCATTCCCGTGGTCGCAGTGGTCGACACGAATTGCGATCCCAGCGAAGTGGATTATGTGATTCCCGGCAACGATGATGCGCTGCGGGCGATCCGGCTGTTCACGTCGAAGATTTCGGAATCGATTGCCGAGGGCGCGCAGTTGATGACCGACAAGCAGGTGGCCGACATGCAGGCTGCGGCCGATGCGGCGCAGGCGGCGAGCGAGGCTCCGGCGGAAGAAGCGGCGGTCGATGCCAGCGAAGACATCAGCATGGAAGAAGTGCTGGGAGCGGGCACGCACAAGAAGCCGGTGGCAAACGAAGACGCCGAGTTGCCGAAGGTGGAGAGCCAGACGGTTTAAGAGCAGTTGCCAGTGGCTAGTGGCCAGTAAAAACCGGGCTTAGGAAATTTGACCCGCGCGGGTCGTTGCTGAGATCGCCCCGGCGCGGGTCTAAGTTTGTCGAGCAGCATCTAATAAAGAGACGTGGCAAGCAACGTCTCTATGAAGGAACTTTTGATATGGGTACTACTACGGTGAATATTTCTGCGGCACAAGTGAAAGACCTCCGGGAGAAGACCGGAGCTCCGATGATGGATTGCAAGCAGGCCCTGACCGAAGCCAAAGGCGACATGGAGCAGGCGGTCGTGATTCTGCGCAAGAAGGGCGTATCGGTGGCGGCCAAGAAGGCGACGCGCGTGACCAGCGAGGGATCGGTGGCCAGCTACATTCATGCCGGCGGTAAGATTGGTGTGCTCGTCGAGGTGAACTGCGAGAGCGATTTCGTAGCGCGCACAGACGATTTCAAGGAACTGGTACATGACATCGCGATGCACATCGCGGCCAGCGACCCGAGATACGTGCGCAAGGAAGATGTCACGCCCGCCGACTTCGCGCGCGAGAAAGAGATTTTCCTGGCGCAAGCTGTAGCCAGCGGCAAGCCGGCCAATATTGCGGAAAAGATGGTCAACGGCAAGATGGAAAAGTTTTACGAAGAGGTTTGCCTGCTGGAGCAGCCATTCATCAAGGACCAGACCGTCTCGATCTCGCAGTTGATTGCCGCCAAGATCGGCAAGCTGGGCGAGAACATTGCGGTTCGGCGATTTGCCCGGTTCAAGGTGGGCGATGCGGGCGAGACCGTGGCCAGCACGAAGCCTACAGAGCCGAAATCGGAGTAAACTCAAGGGCGCCCTGCGGGGCGCCTTTTTTTTGCGATTGCTTTACCACATTCTGTCATCCTGAGCGAAGCGAAGGACCTGTGTAATCGCCGCCGGCAGAACTGCATGGGTCCTTCGCTTCGCTCAGGATGACAAACTCAGGATGACAAACTATTTGTTCCGAACGATTTGTTCGCAATGACAGAGTAAGATTGAGCTGGTTGTAAGCGGGAAACAAGGCGCTGATCCTATGACGACGACTCCTGCCTTTAAACGTGTTCTTCTCAAATTGTCAGGCGAGGCGCTTGCGGCCAACCAGGGATTTGGCGTGGAGTCGGCGCGAATCCACGAAATTGCCGCGGAAATCAGCGACGTGCACAAACTGGGCGTGCAACTGGCGATCGTGGTGGGCGGAGGGAATTTCTTCCGCGGTGTGGCACAGCAGGCCAAGGAAATGGACCGGGTTTCCGCCGATCACATGGGCATGCTGGCGACCGTCATCAACGCGCTGGCGCTGCAGGATGCGCTGGAGAAGCAGGGCGTGTATACGCGGGTGCAGTCGGCGATCGAGATGAATCAGGTGGCGGAACCGTTCATCCGACGGCGGGCGATCCGGCATTTGGAGAAGGGCCGCGTCGTGATTTTTGCGGGAGGCACGGGCAATCCTTATTTCTCGACAGACACGGCGGCTTCGCTGCGGGCCATGGAGATCAAGGCGGACGCCATTCTCAAAGCCACCAAAGTGGACGGGATTTACGACGCCGATCCGATGAAAGTCGACGGTGCCAAGAAGTTCAATCACATTTCCTACATGGACGTTTTGAAGCTGGGATTGAAAGTGATGGACTCGACCGCCATCAGCCTGTGCAAGGACAACAACCTGCCCATCATCGTTTTCAACCTGAACCAGCATGGAAACATCCGGCGGGTGGTGCTGGGAGAGAAGATTGGATCGCGGGTGAGCGCACAAGCGGCGAGCGTTTAGAGCTTGGCCACGGATTTTCACGGATTCACACGGATTTTCTGATCCGTTTAATCCGCGAGATCCGTGGCTCTTTTATTTTTCGGTTTATAATGCAAAGTTTTGATCTTGGACGTTTTGATCCTGGAATGATACGGGGCTAAAAAAATATGGCTCAAGCGACGATGGCGGCGATTGCCGGCCTGAAAGAAACGTACGTACAACTGAAGACGCGGATGGATAAGGCGGTGGAAGATTTTCGCAAGGCGATGGCGGCGGTGCGGACGGGGCGGGCGAACGTGCACATGCTGGACAACGTCAGCGTGGATTATTACGGATCGCAGATGCCGCTGAACCAGATTGCGCAGGTGCACGCGCCGGAGCCGCAGTTGATTACGGTGCAGCCGTTCGATCCGTCGCAACTGGGGGCGATTGAGAAGTCGATCCGATCGGGCGACATGGGATTAAATCCGATGAATGACGGCAAGCTGATTCGCGTGCCAGTGCCGCCGCTTACGCAGGAGAGACGGCAAGATATGGTGAAGTCTCTGCACCGCGTGCTGGAGGAGCACCGGACGGCGGTGCGCAACATTCGCCGCGATGGCAACGACGCGATCAAGAAAGCGCTGAAAGACAAAAAGATTACCGAAGATGAAGAGAAGCGCTCGCTGGATGAGATTCAGAAGCTGACCGACGGCGAAATCAAGAAGATGGAAGAGATGAGCAAGGCGAAAGAAAAGGAAGTGCTGGAACTCAAGTAGTCGCGAGTTAAGCTTCGCCAAACCTTTGGATAAATACTTTTACGGACAGCCGGGGGCGGCTGTTCCTCCGTGGTTCTCGGTGGAATCTCCCATATAATCGAAGGTCATGAAGCAGGTTGTCCATGCCGCTTGTCCGCACGACTGCCCAGATGCTTGCGGGGTTTTGATTACCGTGGAGGATGGGCGGGCTACGAAGATCCAGGGGGATCCGGAGCACCCGGTGACGCGGGGGTTTTTGTGTGCCAAGGTGGCGAAGTATCTGGATCGGGTGTATTCGCCGGACCGGGTGCTATATCCGATGCGGAGGATTGCGGCTAAGGGGCCGGCGGCGGGGCAGCCGAGCTGCGCTCCGCCTGACCGGGTCAAAGACCCGGTCCCACATGAGCAAAACCCACACACACAAACCTGGCAGAGGATTTCCTGGGACGAGGCGTTGGAGGAGATTGCGGAGCGGTTTCGGGGGATTGCGGCGGAATTTGGGAGCGAGGCGATTCTGCCTTACTCGTTCGGGGGAACGCTGGGGGCGATCAACAGCGCGTCGATGGATCGCAGATTTTTTCACCGGCTCGGGGCTTCCCAACTGGAGCGGGCGATCTGTTCGGCGGCGGGGGAAGCAGGGCTGGAGTCGGTGCTGGGCGTGAAGATGGGCACTGAGCCGGAACAGTTCCGACATTCCAAGTACATCATTGCGTGGGCGGCGAACATTCACGGGAACAATGTGCATTTGTGGCCGTTCATTGCCGAGGCGCGGCGCAAGGGCGCGAAACTTGTGGTGATTGATCCGTATCGCACGCGGACCGCCGAGTGCGCCGACTGGTATTTGCCGATTAATCCGGGGACGGATGCGGCGCTGGCGCTGGGCATGATGCACGTGATCATCGGCGAAAAACTGCACGATGCCGATTACGTTGCAAAGTACACGCTGGGCTTCGAGCAGCTGCGCGAGAAGGTGAAGGAATATTCGCCGGAGCGGGTGGCGCAGTGGACGGGCATCGCGGCCGGCGACATTCGCAAGCTGGCGCGCGAATATGCGACTGTGCGGCCGTCGGTGATTCGGCTGAACTACGGTGTGCAACGCTCGGAGGGCGGCGGGACGGCGACGCGCGCGATAGCGATGCTGCCTTGCATTCTGGGATCGTGGAAGGAAGTTGGCGGCGGGCTGCAGCTTTCGACCAGCGGGGCTGCGCGCTTCAATACGGATGCACTGAAGCGGACTGACTTGATGAAAGTTGCGCTGGGGCGCGAAGCTCGAACCATCAACATGGTGGAGTTGGGACGGGTGCTGAATACGGTGAACGATCCGCCGGTGAAGGCGTTGTTCGTGTATGGGTCGAATCCGGCGGCGGTTTGTCCGGATCACAATTCGGTGGTGCGCGGGCTGCTTCGGCCCGATTTGTTCACGGTAGTGCATGAGCAGTTTTTTACCGACACGACCGACTATGCAGATATTGTTTTGCCGGCGACGACGTTTTTTGAGCACAAAGACTTGCAGAAGGCGTACGGGCACTATTACGTGCAGGTTTCGAATCAGGCGATTGAGCCGCTGGGAGAGTGCCGGTCGAATGTGGAAGTGTTTCGCGGGCTGGCGGAGCGGATGGGATTTACGGAAGAGTGCTTCCGCGAGAGCGTAGACGAGATGATTGATTTGGCGCTGGATTCGGGGGATCCGTGGCTGGAGGGGATTAGCCGCGAGCGGCTGGAAGAGGGGCAGGTGCGGTTAAACTTTTCGGCTTCGGGGGCGGAGCTGCGCTCCGCTGGACGGACGAATGCGTCCGTCCCCACACAGGCAAACCTAGGACGGACGAATGCGTCCGTCCCTACACCAGAGGCTTTTTTGCCGTTTGCTTGCGGTGGATTTCGGACTGCGTCGGGGAAGGCGGAACTTTATAGCGAGGCGGTGAGGGCGTTGGGGCTCGATCCGGTTGCGGAGTTTAAGGCGCCGACGGAATCGCGGCACGGGCAGGCGAGCCGGGCGCTTCCGCTGGAACTGCTGGCTCGCAAGTCCGACAACTTCTTGAATTCAACTTTTTCCAACGTGCCATCGGTGCAGGCGATGGAAGAACCGGGGCTGCTGGAAATCTCCGGGGCCGACGCGCGCGCGCGCGGCATTGTGGATGGCGACCAGGTTCGTGTCTTCAATGACAGAGGCGATATGCTGCTAAGGGCGCGAGTCGATGGCAAAGTGCAGCCTGGAGTGGTGTGCGCGAGACTCAATTGGCCGAAGAAGACCGCCGGATTTCAGAGCATCAATGCCCTCACCTCAGAAAAACTTGCCGACATGGGCAACTCGGCTACGTTTTATTCCGTCTTGGTTGAAGTAGAGTTATCCAAACCATCCCGATGAAGCAACCGCGGGTCTCGGCCGATCTGGCGAGAACTGCAAGATTAGAAACAGAAAGAGTTGCAGTTTGGACGCTTTCCACTGCTCTACCGTATAATGACAGTTTTCTTACATCCCCAGAGGCAGAGGTCGTAGCGATTCCTTTTCGCTTTCATTCGGAGAACCTTGTTGTGCCCAGCGGCCCTTGCGTTCTCAGGGCCGTGTCGGTGCCATCTCCTTCATTTCAACGGCCTTGGCCGAAGATGAGGCGAAGCGGGGAGGCATTGCGCTGGCTGATTGCGGTGCTTCTGCTGGCCGCGGCGAGCCTGACCTGGGCACAGACCGATGTCATTTCCGATATTCAAGTCACTGGCAACCGGCGAATACCCAAAGAGACGATTCTGGCGCGAATTTTCACCAAGCCAGGTGACATTTACGACACTTCGGCGCTGGAGCGCGATTTCAATTCGCTGTGGAACACCGGCTATTTCGAGGACATCAAGTTTCTGCGGGAACAGACGCCGAAGGGTTGGCGCCTCATCGTGCAGGTGAAAGAGAAGCCGACGATTCGCGAAATCCTCTACCTGGGCACCAGTTCAGTTTCCAACAGTGACATCCTCGACCGATTCAAGCAGGACAAGGTCGGTCTAGTGGTGGAAAGTCAGTATGATCCGACGCGCCTGAAGAAGGCGGAAGTCTCGATCAAGAATTTGCTTTC
This sequence comes from Candidatus Sulfotelmatobacter sp., assembly GCA_036269595.1. Lineage (GTDB taxonomy): Bacteria > Acidobacteriota > Terriglobia > Terriglobales > Acidobacteriaceae > Sulfotelmatobacter. The sequence continues at coordinate 12,078 of DATBEI010000098.1, read as the reverse complement.
TGAGCATGGACGGCAATTTGCGACGATTCGAACGGAAGTGCGGCAGATTCCTCCGGCGTCGGTGGGAATTACGTTCGTGGTGAAGGAAGGTCCGAAGGTCAAAGTCGGCAAAATCAAGTTCGAGGGGAATAAGGCAATCAAGTCGCGGGTGCTGCGAGCCGCGATGAAGAACCTGAAGCCAATTGGCATTCCGCATTCCATCTTCCTGGAAAATCTTTTTGCCAAGACGTATGACGCCACCAAGCTGGAAGAGGATACGGAGCGGGTGCGCGCCGAATATCAGAACCGCGGTTACTTTAAAGCGCTGGTGAGTGATCCAAAGACGGAAATTCACGACACCGGACACAAGGGCTTTCACATTCCGCTGCTGCAATCGGGACCTGGCAAGGCGGTCGATTTGACGATGCCGGTGGAGGAAGGCGATCAGTACCGGCTGGGGAAGATCACTTTCAAGAACAATAAAGCGATCTCCAACACGGCGGCGTTGCGTTCGCTTTTCCCCTTGAAAGATGGAGATATTTTCAGCCGCGAGAAAATTGCCAAAGGACTTGAGGCGCTGCGCAAGGCTTACGGAGAGTACGGGTACATCAACTACACCGGCGTTCCGTCCACGACTTTTGACGACGAGAAAAAACTCGCGAACCTGGAAATCGACGTGGATGAGGGCAAGCAGTTTTACGTGCGGCGCATCGAGTTTATTGGAAATACCACGACGCGCGACAAGGTGATCCGACGTGAATTGGCGCTGGAAGAGGGCGGAGTCTATAACTCTCGCCTGTGGGAACTGAGCTTGCTGCGACTGAACCAGCTATCTTATTTCGATCAGCTGAAGCCGGATGACCCGAACGTGACCGAGAAAAAGCTGGACGAAAAGAACGGGCAAGTGGATTTGACCTTAAAAGTTCACGAGAAAGGCAAGAACAGCATCGGGCTGAACGGAGGCGTGAGCGGACTGGAAGGAGCCTTCGTCGGGCTGAACTACTCCACCAACAATTTCCTGGGACTGGGCGAGACGCTGCAAATCCAGATCAACCTGGGAAACCTGGCGCGCAGCGCGATGTTTGGGTTCACGCAGCCTTACATGTTCGACCGCCCGCTGCAGTTCGGCTTCACGGTGTTTGGCAACAAGGTCAGCTACAACCAGGCGCGCCAGCTTTCTGTTTTCAGCGGACAAACCTTGAACTTGCCGAACGCGGTGCTGCAGAACCTGCAGAATTATTCGCAATCGAGTGTGGGCTTCACGACTTCGCTCAGCTATCCGTTGCGGCGATCGTTTAAGCGTCTGGGCATAACCTATTCCCTCGACCGTTCAAATTTGCTTCCGTTGAGCACCGCGTCGAAGAGTCTTTTCGATTACCTCGCTTTCCAGGGCATCACCGGACCGCAAGCGGTGAACGGAATCATTACCAGCAAGATTTTCCCGAACTTCTCGTTCAACACGTTGGATAGCGGAATCTCACCCCACAAAGGTCAGCAGATGACGGTGGGAGTAGAACTGGCGGGCTTGGGAGGAACGGTTCGGTCGGTGCGGCCGATCATCCAGTACAAGCGGTTCATTCCTGTGCAAAATCGTCGCAACGCGGTCGGCTTCAACGTGCAAGGGTCGTACATCAGCGGCTTCGACGGCCTGGTGGCGCCGCCATTCCAGCGCTTTTACATGGGCGGCGAAAACGATATTCGCGGATTTGATATTCGTTCGATCTCGCCGGTCGCGTTCTTGCCGAGTTCCAATGCGATCACACTCACCAATCCGGATGGGACACCGGTTCCAAAGAATCCGTTGAACCCGCGGCTGGGCAATTGGACCATCCCAATACCCGTGGACCAGATCGTGTTCCCGGGCGGCGACTTGAGCGTATTCGGAAACCTGGAATATCGCATCACCATTGCGGGGCCGGTGGCGATCGTTCCCTTCGTGGACTCTGGGATTGACTCGGTAATCCGGCCATCGCAATTGCAAATTGCCACGGTGCAATATGACCAGGTGATCAGCACATATTTCGGGTGCCCTGTTCTGGATGCGGGCTACAACTGCCAGGGCGGAAATACGCTGGCTCAGCTGGGCAAATTGCCTTCGCAGAATCTGCAGATTTTGAGTTCGACGAACTGGCGACCCCGCATGTCAATGGGGCTTGAACTGCAAATGTTCCTGCCGGTGGTGAATGCGCCGTTCCGGATTTATTGGGCTTATAACCCGGTGCGGCTCGACCAGATGGCCAACCCGCCGATTCCGATTACGCGCGCCATGTTCCCGCCGGGGGCGGCAGGCGACTATACGTATCACCTGGCGGTAAACACATATGCCCCGAGTTTCCAACTGAGGGAGCCGCGAAAGACCTTCCGGTTTACGGTGGCGACGACGTTCTAAGTGTTTGACGGGCCAAGAGCGAGGTCTCTATAATGTTGGTGATTCACGCCATAAAGTGAGCGAAGAGGGTGGAGGGGCACGCCCCGCAACAGAGCGTGGAATCGTGGAAATTGAGAGCCGCATTTCGATGGCGGCGAATCCCGCAGCGGAGACCTCATTCAGTGCGGCCCAGCGTTGACTGAAGAAGCGACCAGAAAAGCGATATCGAAATTCATTCCCGGAACCAGGTTCCAAGGAGTACAACCGATCCAATGAAAAGCACGTTCTTGCGAGTTCTTCTAGCCGTTGCGGTGACGTTTACGTTTTCCGCCTTGGCTCAAACCGGCAGCGCCGCGACCCCATCTGGTTCGGCTGCAAAGCCTGCCGATCCGCTTCCCTCGGCACCTTCGGCCACGACTGGTCCCAGCACCGGCACGAAAGTCGGAGCCATCAACATTCAGGAAGCCATTTTCGGCAGCAATGAAGGCCGCCGCGATCTGGAAGCGCTGCAAAAAAAATATGAGCCCAAGCAGACCGAACTGAAGAGTCAGAGCGACGAGCTCGAAGGTTTGAAGAAGCAGATGACAATGCAGGAAGGCAAGCTGAACGAAGAGGCGCTTGCCACCCTGAAGAAGCAGATCGAAAGCAAGCAGAAACTCTTCGATCGTGCGGTCCAGGATTTTCAAGAAGAGGGCGGCAACCAGCAGCAGGAGATCGCCAGCCGCATACTGCAAAAGATGGCGCCCATGATCGTGAAGTATTCCGAGGATAACGGCTTCGGAATTATCGTGGACACCTCGAAGCCTTGGCCGCAGAGCAATGTATTGTGGTGGGGACAGGCGGTCGACATCACCAAGGCAGTGGTTGACGCTTACAACGTGCAGTCTGGCGTAGCCGCGCCGCCTGCGCCGGGTGCCACCACTGCGCCGAAGACGACTCCGAAGGCAGCGCCTGCGAAACCCGCGACGCCGAAGCCGACTCAGCCGCAATAATCGTTCAACCATCGACACCTCGAGTGTCGAGAAAGTTCCAGCAGGCCGCGTGAAGACGCGGCCTTTTTTATTTGGTGCGCCCGGCAGGGCACACTCACTTGGAGGTGAAAGTCCTCTACACACCCGGCAAGGGGAAGTGTTAGCCGAACAGCAAGGGTGTCCACCGCGAGGTGGAATCTGAAGGAAGCTGAAGGCAAAACGCTGGCCTGACGAACAGGAAGCGGATAGAGGCGGCGCAGTCGGGTAAGCAGGCCAATAGATGCAAAGCCCAGTTCTTGCACGGAAGACTGTGACGTAGATCCGACAGGCATAAGCGGGAAGGTGAGTGCGTCATACCCGGGGAGATCTGGCGGTCTGCTTGAGTGCTACTGACATCGAGAGGTGTTGGGAAGGATCGTCAGAAGTCAGCCGAGGCCATAGTAGCGGTCGCGAGATCGCAAAGGGCCGAACGTGAAACACGGGAGTAGGACAACAGACCTCGATGCGAGCCAATAAAGCAGAAGCGCACGCGAGTGCGGCCCATACCGGCGAAGGCAGGCGGAACCTGCCAGGATCGAGCGTGGGTGCAGAGGCTGGTTCGGTGGCTGCTGGGCAAACGAAACCGGAAGCGCTACGGCTGATGGAAGCCGTGGTGGAACGCAGCAACATGCTGTGCGCGTATGAGCGCGTGGTGGCAAACGAAGGCGCATCGGGAGTCGATGGACTCACGGTGGCTGAGTTGAAGCCGTGGCTCAAGGCGCACTGGGCGAAGGTAAGACAGGCGCTGTTGGCGGGCGAGTACATGCCTGCGGCGGTGCGCAAGGTGGACATACCGAAGCCGCAAGGCGGGGTACGAACTTTGGGCATCCCGACGGTGGTGGATCGACTGATCCAACAGGCGCTGCATCAGGTGATGCAACCGCTGTTCGAACCTGAGTTTTCCGAGTCGAGTTACGGCTTTCGTCCCGGAGGCAACGCGCATCAGGCGGTGGAAGCCGCCCGGAGCTACGTGGCCGAAGGGAAGCGATGGGTCGTGGATTTGGACTTGGAAAAGTTCTTCGACCGAGTGAATCACGATGTGCTGATGGCACGCGTGGCACGCCGGGTGAAGGACAAACGGGTGTTGAAGCTGATCCGGCGATATCTGGAAGCGGGAGCGATGGAAGGCGGGGTGGCGAGTGCGCGAACGGAGGGTACGCCGCAGGGCGGGCCGCTGTCGCCGCTGTTGTCGAACATCCTGCTGACCGATCTGGACCGCGAACTGGAGAAGCGCGGGCATCGCTTCTGCCGCTATGCGGACGACTGCAACATCTACGTCGGAAGCCAGCGGAGCGGACAGCGGGTGATGACGGCGATCACTGCGTTTCTGGAGCGGCGACTGAAGCTGAAGGTCAACGCCGACAAGAGCACAGTGGCGCGACCGTGGCAGCGGAAGTTTCTGGGCTACAGCATGACGTGGCACCGGCAACCGAAGCTGCGGATCGCGGAGCCGAGCCGCCAGCGGTTTGCGGAGAAAGTACGCAAGGCGCTGCGAGCGGGACGCGGGCGGAATCTGAAACGAGTGATCGAAGACCTGAACCCGCTGCTGCGGGGTTGGGTGTCCTACTTTCGGCTTACCGAGGTCAAAGGTGTGCTGGAAGAACTCGATGGCTGGATCAGACATAAGCTGCGGGCGCTGCTGTGGCGGCAAGGGAAACGCAATCACACACGGGCTCAACGCCTGATGCGGGCGAGGCTGAGTGAAGCGCGAGCCTGGAGGTCGGCCACCAATGGGCATGGCCCGTGGTGGAACGGCGGCGCGTCCCACATGCACGAAGCCTATCCGAAGTCTTGGTTCGACCGCCTGGGGCTGCTTTCGCTGCGGAATACTCAGCGGCGCTTCTCGTCGGTTTCATGAACCGCCGGATGCGGAACCGCAAGTCTGGTGGTGTGGGAGGACGGCGGGGGCAACCCCGCCTCCTACCCGATTGCCGTCGCGGATGCGGAGGGCGGCGCGGTGTCCATACCAGCAACAGATCTCACGCTGGAGGAGACTATGTTTGCCGAGAGCATGCTGGAAACTTCATGGGGCCAACGGAGGAGTCAAACCTGGACAACTGTCACTTCATTCGGAGCGCAGGCGGTAGTGATCGGCCTGCTGCTACTGCTGCCATTGTGGAAGACCGTGGGGCTGCCGCCAGCGCGGCTTGTTGCGACACCAGTAACTCTGGCATCACCGCCGCCGCTGGGACCGGTCGTTGGTCACCAGAACGTAGGAACCATCGTTCCAAATAATTTTGATCTTAATGTAATCATGGCACCTCCCGAAACCCCGAAAGATATCGCGATGACCGATGAACCATCGGCGCCGCCGGTGATCGGGTCCAGCCCCTGGGGAGTGCGAGGCGGGACGGGGAATGGTAATGGAGACGTGTGGAGAGCTCTCGGTGAGGTCGCGGCTCGTCCCGTTCCCCTCCCGGTGCCAGCGCCTGCACCGATAGCTCGTGTCTTTCGCAGTTCAGACTTGTTGGCGGGGAGTCTGGTTCGGCGGGTGCAGCCTGTTTATCCGGCGCTGGCCAGGAGCGCGCGAATTCAAGGGACGGTGGTGCTGTCGGCGGTCATCAGCAAAGCGGGGACTATCGAAAACGTGCGCGTTGTGTCGGGACATCCCTTGTTGGTGAGGGCTGCGATGGAGGCGGTGAGCCAGTGGCGCTACCGGCCCTATATTTTGAATCACGAGCCGATCGAGGTGGAGACGCAGATTATCGTGAGCTTCTGGTTGTCGGGCAATTAGCCCGCAGGAAGTGGCGATAGAAAGCGGGCAACCTCGCGGCGACACGCGGGAGTAGCCCCAGCGTAACGTGGGCGCCGCGGCTGCTGCCGCTATAATCGCGAAAGTGGCTAGCACAGCAGAAATCCTGAGCCGCGTGGCAACGCGTCCTACCTGGGCGGAAGTTTCGCTGGCCACGTTGCGGCAAAACTTTCGGACGGTGCAGAAGCATGTGGGCGCGCAGGTAACAGTGTGCGCCGTGGTGAAGGCTGACGCCTACGGGCATGGCGCGGTCGAGTGCTCGCGCGCGCTGGAAGCGGAGGGCGCGCGCTGGTTGGGAGTCACGTCGTTAGACGAAGCGATTCCGCTGCGCGAGGCCGGAGTTCGCGCCAACATTCTTTTGATGACTGGTTTCTGGCGGGGCGAGCAAAGCGAGATAGTGCGGCTGCGCCTCACTCCGACGGTGTGGGAACCTTGGCATATCGAGTTGCTGGACCGCGCGGCGGCCGCGTTGGGAGTGACAGGGCATCCAGTGCATTTAAAAGTCGATACGGGGATGGGACGACTGGGGGTCGCGGTCGATCAGCTTGCTGGCGTGCTCGCTGTTTTGAAGTCGGCGAAACATATTGCGCTCGAGGGACTGTCGACCCATCTGGCTGCCTCTGAAATTATGGACGCGCCGTCGGTGGCCGACCAGGAACGGAGCTTTGAATCCGCGCGACGCATGGTACGCGAAGCGGGGATGGAGCCGGCACTCGTGCACATAGCGAATACGGCCGCGGTGATTTCGCGGCGCGAGACGTGGAACAGCATGGTGCGTCCTGGCGTTGCGCTCTATGGATATTATTTGCCGTTCCAGCGGGCGGGACGCGAAGTGAGCGGGGGGACCCTGCGTTTGGCGGTGAAGCCGGTGCTTACGTGGAAGACAAGGATCCTTTCGCTGCGCGATTTTGGCCCGAACCAGCCGCTGGGGTATGGGGCGACCTATGTGACCAAGGCCCCGGCGCATGTTGCGGTGCTGCCTGTGGGCTACGCCGACGGCTACAACCGGCAACTCTCCAATCGTGGGCGGGTGATAGTGCGCGAGCATTATGCGCCAATCGTTGGGCGCATCTCGATGGACCTGACGCTGGTGGATGTGACCGGCATTCCCGGTATTGGCGTAGGGGATGAAGTCATTCTGCTGGGGAGCGGCGAAGGCTTGAGCGTGGATGCGCTGGAACACGCGGAGTTGGCGAATAGCACTCCGTACGAAATTCTCTGCAACATTTCGAAACGCGTGCCGCGCAGGTACAGCAGCTAGAGTACTGCCCCCGGGAACTGTCGTCCCGAGCGAAGCGAGGGATCTGAGTGCTCGCTCGTGCGCCGACATCGATTTGCTGGCAAAAACCTAGATCCCTCACTTCGTTCGGGATGACAAAGGTTGGAACGAAAGGAAAGTCGACCCAACCATTCACCCGCCGACCATTCACGCGCGAAATATCGAACGCCGACCGCTCATTGCTGCTGTTCCCTGTACGCTATCCGAATGGCACGCCTTCGCTTGTTAAACTAAAAGGTTGACCATGCCGTCACGCTACGCACAGTGGATGTACGACTGGGAACACCGGCTCACGTCGGTGGACGACAACCGGGTGGTGCGCCCGCTGGAGTGGGGCGTGGAATGGACGCGCGACTGGCCTTGCCGCAACGGATACCGCCTGGGTCACACGCCGGACGATCCTGAGAAATACATCCTGGATTACAACCGCCGCATCGTGGCGGCGAGCGACGAATTTTATTCCTACACACGGCCAACAGATTTTCGAGTGGAGAAGCGTGAGGTGCAGGTTTTCTCCACGCGCGCGGTGCCCGACCCGAAGCTGGAAGCGAAGGTCAAAGGGACATTCGGGGAATTTCTGCGATTTACGTCGCCGGTGAAGACGCCTTATCCCGAAAATAATCTGGTGAATGCGCGCTGGTTTCCGGCGCGAGGGCGGCGCGCGATTGTGCTTCTGCCTCATTGGAATGCCGACGCGGTCGCCTACGTCAGCCTCTGCCGTGTGCTGAATTTGATGGGGATCGCCGTGCTGCGGCTGACCATGCCGTATCACGATATTCGCATGCCTGCGGAAACGAACCGCGCGGATTATGCGGTTTCTGCAAACATTGGACGCACGCTCGATGCGGTGCGGCAGGGAGTGACCGACATTCGAAGTTGCTTCGATTGGCTGGAAGAGCAAGGTTACAGCCAACTTGGAATTGTCGGGACGAGCCTTGGGTCGTGTTATGCGTTCATCGCGACAGCGCACGATCCGCGCATTCGCGTGGCGGCGTTCAACCACGCGTCCACGTACGTGGCCGATGTGGTGTGGCACGGCCAGTCGACGCGGCACATCCGGCAAGGCATTGAGCAGGAGATCGACCTGGAACGGCTGCGGCAGGCATGGCTGGCGGTCAGCCCGATGTCATATTTCAACCAGTTTGCGCGCTGGCCGCGGAAGTCGCTCGTCGTTTATGCGAAGTATGATTTGACGTTTTTGCCGGAACTCTCGGAGCAGGTCGTGCGGGAGTTTGAGGGGCACGGGCTCGATCACAAAGTTGCGGTGCTGCCTTGCGGGCACTACACGACTGGGGAAACGCCTTACAAATATATGGACGGGTGGCACCTGGCTTCGTTCTTGCGGACGGCGTTTTGAGTAAGGGCTAAACCCAAAGGCATCGACCACGAAGGGCACGAAGGTTCACAAAGGAGGAACTGGATTTTGCTTCGAGGCCTGCGTTTCCATTTTGTTGAGGTTCCCCGGCTAGAATACAGAACATGCAGTCCGCTCAAGATGCCAGTGCGGCGATCATGGAACACCGGCGCGGCGAGTTCCTGATCAGCACTGATCGCGGGCGCTTCGATCTGGACGTGATTCATAGGTTCTTGACGAATTGTTATTGGGCAAAAGGCATTCCGCGGGAGGTGGTGTCGCGGTCGATTGAGCATTCCCTGTGCTTTGGCGTTTATGATGGTAGAGGTGCGCAGGTAGGATTTGCCCGGGTGGTCAGCGATTTCGCGACCGTGGCTTATCTGGGCGACGTGTTCATAGTGGAATCGCATCGCGGGCGCGGGCTTAGCCGGTGGCTCATGGAATGCATCACACGGCATCCAGCGCTGCAAAACCTGCGGCGGTGGATTCTGCTGACCCGCGACGCCCACGGATTGTACGCGCAATTTGGATTTACGCCGGTAAAGGCGCCGGAGCGATACATGGAACTGCATCGCCCGGATGTTTACGAGAAGAAATGATATGAAAACCTCAAAAATGTACCGTCCTCTCTCCGAAGAAGATCCGCAGATTGCCGCAGCCATTGACAACGAAACCCGCCGTCAGCACGAGGGCCTCGAATTGATTGCCTCGGAAAACTTTGTCAGCGAAGCCGTGCTCGAGGCCGCGGGTTCGGTCTTCACTAATAAATATGCTGAGGGATATCCGGGCAAACGTTATTACGGCGGTTGCGAGTTTGCCGACGTCGTGGAAAATCTGGCGCGCGACCGGGCGAAACAGCTTTTCGGCGCAGAGCATGCCAACGTGCAGCCTCATGCGGGATCGCAGGCGAACATGGAGGCTTACGCCGCCGTGTTGCAGCCTGGCGACACGATCCTGGGACTGAACCTGGCGCACGGCGGACACCTGACGCACGGACATCATCTGAATTTTTCCGGCAAGACTTACAAGATTGTTCCTTACGGTGTGACCAAGGAAACGGAAACGATTGACTACGATGAGTTGGAAAAGATCGCAGAGAAGGAGCGGCCTAAGCTGATCATTGGCGGGGGCAGCGCGTATCCGCGCATTATTGATTTCGCACGTATGCGCCAGATTGCGGATAAAGTCGGCGCGCTCTTTCTGGTCGATATGGCGCACTTTGCTGGGCTAGTTGCCGGCGGCGCGCATCCTTCGCCGGTGCCGCACGCGCACATCGTCACATCTACTACCCATAAGACGCTGCGCGGGCCGCGCGCGGGAATGATTCTTGCCAGAGCTGAATTTGCCCAGGCCATCGACAAGGTTGTGTTTCCCGGAATGCAGGGCGGACCGCTGGTGCACATCATCGCGGCGAAAGCTGTTTGCTTTCAGGAGGCGATGCAGCCTGAGTTCCGCGACTACGCGCGGCAAGTCGTGGCCAACGCCAAAGTACTGGCTCAATCGCTGGCCAATGAGGGCTTCCGCATTATTTCCGGTGGTACGGATACGCACTTGATGCTGGTCGACGTATTTTCCAAAGGCATGTTGGGCAGCGAGGCGGAGAAGGCGCTGGGCGAGGCCGGAATCACGGTCAACAAGAATGCGATTCCGTTTGATACCAATCCGCCGCTGAAGCCCAGCGGCATCCGCATCGGGACGCCCGCCCTGACGACGCGAGGCATGAAAGAGAGTGAGATGAGCCAGATCGGCCGCTGGATCGCCGAAGTGCTTCTGCACCGTAATGATGCTGCGGCTTTGAGTAAAGTGCGCAGCCAAGTGCTAGAACTTTGCGAGGCATTTCCGCTTTATGCGGAGCGTCGGGCGAAGGCGCAGGCCGAAGTGAGGGCATAAATCGAGTGTGTTTCTATGCACCCTCTATGGTTAAATGCCTGCGGTGAAGATTGCCATCGACATACGGCGGATGACCGAGTTCGGCGTGGGCACTTACATCCGCAACGTGGTTCGGGCCCTCGACCGGCTTGATCACGAGAATACTTATTTTCTAATCGGGTCTCCTGCCAAAGTCGAAGAAATCGGCGTTCTGCGGGCTAATTTCCACACGATCCCTCTGCTGGCGCCAGAACGTTCCGTCCAAGGATACCGCGAATTCCGCAGCTCACTGAAACGGCTGGACTGCGACCTGGTCCACATTCCCAATCTTTTTTCCGTGCCGCGTGCGCTGCCTTGTCCTTATGTCATGACGGTGCATGACATGCTTGAGCACATGTCGCGGGCCCGCGAACAGAGCGGGTTGTGGCGTTCGCTCTACTTTCAAATGACAAAGCGGGTGCTGGCCGGAGCGGCGCGAATTTTTGCGGTATCGAATTTCACCCGAAACGAAATCGAGAAGCTCTTTGAAATTCCTGCCGAGCGCATCGAAGTCGTCTACAACGCCATTGACGAGCGCTTTTTGCACGGGCACGCCAATACGGCAGACCGCGACTTGATTGCACGCCGCTACCAGGTAACTTATCCCTTTCTACTCTATGCGGGAAGAATCAGCCCACACAAAAATGTGGTGCGCATGATTGAAGCTTTTTCCGCGCTGAAAACAGAGTTAGAGCGAGATCAGGCGTATCCGGATCTGAAGCTGATCATTATCGGCGACGATCTTTCCGGCAATCCGGATTTGCGGCGCACGGTGGTGCGCAGCGGCGTGCAGAACGACGTGCGCTTCCTGGGATTTATTCCGATTGAAGTGCTTCGGATTTTTTATGACGAGGCGAAGGTATTCGTCTTCCCGTCGCTATACGAGGGATTCGGGCTGCCTCCGCTTGAAGCGATGGTCCACGGAACACCAGTCGTGACTTCGAACGTGTCGTCGCTGCCCGAGGTGGTGGGGAACGCGGCGGTGCTGGTAAATCCCGAGAACGTGTTCGAAATCATGCGCGCCCTGCACCGCGTTCTCATGGACCAGTCGTTGCGCAACCGCATGAAGGAACGCGGCTACCAGCAGGCGGCGAAATTTTCCTGGGAAAAATCGGTGCGGCGCATTTTAGAGGCTTACGTCCAGGTGACCGAGGGCGATCCTGCGCCTGCGAAACCTCAGTCCGCCGCCGACTGATGTTCGCCGCCTAATTTACCCTTGGCTATTTCAAAAGAGGCTGGCCGGGCGAGAGGATTGCAAGCTTGTGCAGCTTGGCAGTCAGACGAGTACGATCGGCATCGGTTTTGGCGGCGGCCAGGCGCTTGCGCAGCTGGACAATTTTTTCTTTGCGGGTACGGCGCCGGCGAATCTCGGGCCGGCGGCTAGGTGCTGACATGAGGCACTCCTAAAAGCGAATTTATAAATTGTGG
>DATBEI010000032.1:0-12095 GCA_036269595.1 Candidatus Sulfotelmatobacter sp. | reverse complement strand
CGCCGCCGTGGCCGACGCACTCGAGTCAGCCTGCGCAGTCGCCTTCACCGTGTAGGTGCCTGGCGTGGCGGGCGCAGTGTAGATTCCGGCTTGTGTGATCGAACCGCCCCCGGTTTCAACCACCGACCAACTGACCGCGGTATTCGAGGAGTTCGTCACGGTTGCGCTGAAGGTGCGCGATGCGCCTGTGTTAAGCGGAATGAAAACTCCTGAGACGCTAACGCGTACGATAGGCGAAGGACTGGAGGAAGGCGCAGAGGCTCCGCTTCCGCCACACCCGTACAAAGTGCCTGTGAGCAATAGGGCGAAAAATAAACTCGACCGTCGGTTACTCATGATGGCCCCGGCGCAGCCGCAGGTGACGGCTCAGTACAAGCGCCGTCATCTTTCACCAGTTTTCTGACAACGAATTCGTGCGCTCCCGACTTGCCCTTCGCTTTCTTTCCTTTCAACGCAACACGCCGCCCCGGCTGCAGCTCAATTTTGTTGGTCTGCAGCCTATATGTGCGCTCGCCTTTACTGGTCGTGAGCCGCAATCCATCTTCTTGCGACACTACGCATCCCTCAATTGTTTTCTGTTTCGGGACGACAAGGTACACGACGAGCCCGATCACTGCGGCCGCGCCGACGATCGCGCCAACAACCTCGGCTTTACTGGGACCGATATTCCCCAAATTGGAGAACCCGCCCCCTTGCTGTGCCACAGTTCGGCCGGAAGTTAGGCACACACAGGTAATGAGTAGCATCGCAATGCAGAATTTGGTCGACACGCAATGCCCCAGTTCTCGCTCGTGATTCGGCGTTCCGAGCCCGACACGAACTCACTAGTTCGCGGTGACGATTAGTGCTTCGTTGCGATCTTCTTATATTTGGCCTGTTGTATTCGGTAGGCCGACGTATCTGGAGTCGCCGGTTGTGTTCTTGCTACTGCACGATTACCGAGTGCATGCGAACTCTTGCAGCGAACGCCTGCCGGAGGAGTGCTGCTCGGTAGCGCGAGATCGCTGATCATCGTAGCTGTCGAGTCGCAGGTAATGATACCGCCGGCATTACCCGAAAATGTGACGCCACTAAAATCTGCGCTTGAGTTCACCAGAGCCAGCAAGCCCGGACCGTTGTTCTGCGAAATGGCTCCGCCGCGAAGCAGCGCTTCGGAGTTCCCGTCAAGCCGGATTCCAGCGCTAAGCGGGTCAGTGCTAGTTCCGTTTCTCAGGACCTGATTCGCCCCGAAAAAATTGGCTTGGCTGTTTCCATACACATCGACACCAGCGCCCGTGTGATCAGTTATTTGGGCGCCTTCAAAAAATGTGGCCTGACTGCCAACGTTCACGGAAACTCCAGTCGTTCCATTCGACTGGATCACGTTCGGTTGGCCCGCGCTCCAGAATGAAACTTCAGAGCCTTCTCCGATCGAGGCTCCGCCTGCCGGGTTCCCCTGAATGATGTTTGGACCAAAAAGAGCTCCGACTTGGGCCCTCGCTCCACCCAACAACATAATTCCCAGGCCGGCACCCTGAGGAGACCCCAGCATATTGTTTGCAATGGTTGTATGTCCTAGTGTCCAAAAGGCTGCTTGACTCGCATAGACTCCAGGCCCGACGTTATTGCTGATATCAATCAATCCAGCCCAAGCAACCAGCGAGACCAATGCATCAGTGCCGATGTTTATACCTCCGCTTGCATTGTTATCGAACGCGCCGGTTGCGCTTACCGTCACGTCGGACATGAGGTAGGCGTTTAAACCGATACCTGCATTCCCATTGCTGGTACAGGTATCCACGACCACGCCTTTGCTGCTACCGACATTAATCCCGTTCCCCGACGGGTTCGTCACATTGAATCCATACAAATAGATTGAGGTTGAGTTGTTGATCGAAATCGAGCCGTTGATGACAGCAGTCTGTCCCCACCACGCGCCCAGGTTGAGTCCGTTTACTCCGTACAATGAGACGTTCTCACTGCATGGGCCGGTCACGATAATGGATGACCCGGGTACAGCATTGGGCAACGCGGCGTTGATGCTAGGATACGCACTGGAGTCTGCTCCGGTGCAATCAACAATCAGCTGTGCATGGGCACCGGTTCCCAGGGTGAGCCATAAGAGAAAGGCAACAATGGTGCGCGTTTTCATAGATGCTTCCTTTTTTGGAGTTGCGATTCGTAGCCTAAGATCAGGACCGTAGCCGCCCCCGCAGCTAGCGTGGTTGGAGACAGTACGTCGGAATTCTGATATAAACAAGTGGCCTAAAAGACCAGTATTTTAGGGACTGGCAACAGGAGAGGGGCATGGCGCTTCGCTATCGCCCAATGAGACGCGAGGACGTGGGAAGCTGCGTCCGCCTGATGGCCAGTCATCCCGCCTTCGTACGTCAGTACGGAAACTCCAGTGAGATTCTATTTGGAGCCTGGTCCAGACTCCTCGGATGCGATGCATTCCGTGGAATAGTGTTTGAGGAGATTAACGGGGCGGGGCTGCGAGTCTTCGGTGTCGGCGTTCTGGTCTTTGTGACCGATGAGTTTGTCGAGGAAGCGAAGCGAGCGCCGCAGTTTTGGCTCGGTCCCGTCTTGGCCGCACGTGTCATGAATGGCAACTCCCCCGTGCTGTCCGACACAGACGTTCGCCGGCTTAACTCTACGAGTGGCTTGAATGTTGTTCCTTGGCCGCTAGGGTTCCGAGTTGAGGATGTAAAGCGAGTCGAAGTGAGCAGCCTTGCCATCGGACGTTTCATTGAGCAGGTCCGGGGATATCAATTGAAGGAATTTTTGGCACAGTCCCCCGTTGAAGAAGAAACGCTCGCGATGGTGAGTGCAGGATGCACCCTTGCCACGGGTGGAGAGGAACGCACCAGCGTTGACCCAAACGTCTTAAAAGAAATCATCGAGCAGCCGTACGTAATCTATCTTCGACGAGAAAAGGCTCTCTTGTCACACGGATCATGGGCAGGAAGCATGTTTATGTACGAACATCCCAGGGTCGGTTTCGCCAACAGCCAACAAAAACTTCTGATCGCGGCATTGCGCGGAGGCACGGACGAAGACCTTGCAGAAGAGCTGGACGTCTCGTTGTCGGCGGTGAAGAAAGCTTGGCAGTCAATTTACGCCAAGACGGAAGCTGCGGGCGTTCAGAGCTCAAACGACCACGAGTGGGCCGAAAGAGGAAAAGAAAGAAAACGCACGTTGCTTAATTATGTGCGAGCGCACCCGGAGGAGCTTCGTCCGGTAGATAGGAAGCTGATGCCTAGTCGAGTAGAGCAATCCTCAAGAGAGCAGAGGAAAGCTGTAATGTCTCGCCTGTAGTTTATGGATCAGGAGTTCCGGAAGTGATCATTCGCTGCCGCCCGATGCGGCCCAAAGACGTGGCACAAGCCGTTGGTCTCGTTGCTTCCCACCCAGTCGCCGCACCGCGCTATGGCGACAGAATCAAAACGCTAGCGTCCACATGGTTGCGCCTTCTCGGCCGTAGGGCATTTTGCTCTATTGTTCTTGAGGAGTTGGACGGTTCCAGGGCGCAGATGTTGGGAGCTGCCGCCAGCGTCTTTGTTAGTGACGATTTCCTTCGTGAGTTGAAGACACCCCCTTTTTTCTGGATCGGCCCGGAGTTAGCCAACCGGCTTGCACATAGCAATTCCCCGTTACTCTCCGACAATGAAGTATCTGCTCGCAATACAAACGGGGGGTTGAACTTGGTCTTATGGCACTTGTCTATCGATCCAGAAGAAACGAAGCGTCCTGAGGTCCGCACTCAGGTTTCAGGGGTTTTCTTCGAAATGCATCGCGGGTTTTTGCTCAAAGAATTGATCGGGCTGCAAGCAACCTTCCCCGAAGAAGCGTACTGGATCCTCGATGGTGGGGCATTATCTCTTAGTATTCGGAATGGATCGTATGTGGACGAGATGGATAAACCACCAAACGAACTCCTGATGGTCCCTCATGTATTTGGTCTCACGCGGGAGCTGGCGCTAAAGAGAATGAGTTGGATCAGCTCCATTTTCCTTCATCAATCACCACAGATTGGTTTCTCGCCGAGCGAGCAGCGACTTCTCCTCGCAGCGCTGCAAGGCGCGACCGACGAAGAATTATCCGATGAGCTTAGTGTTTCGATTTCGGCAGTAAAAAAGGCCTGGTGCTCGGTGTATGACCGTGCAGCGGAGCATTTACCGGAGTGCATTCTGAACCATGATGACTCCGAAGATCGCAGAAATGGTGATCGAGGAAAACAGAAGAAACAGCGATTGCTTGCCTATTTGCGCGAGCATCCCGAAGAACTCCGTCCCTACTCCCAAAAGGTACGGAAAAGATCGGCCACGTCGACCTGACAGAAGTCTTTACTACACCTCAAAGAATCTGCTGTTGCATGTGTCTTGTCAGGGAACTCGCTCACAGTCCCGGATCGTCGGCCCAGGAAGTAATGACCTAATGACCAACCTCTTGGCACAGACCCAGAGTCCGCTACCATCGCAGACTAGGACCTTCAGCCGATTGCGCTGGGCATTGCAGAACAAGAAGAGGTGCCCGCTCAGCGGCTTACACGACAATCGATCTCGGACCAGACCGTACACCCCTTCGAACCCCTTGCGCATGTCGGAAGCTGCTCTACTTTTTCTTTTCCAGCGTCGTTTCTTTAGATGACGATTCGCCGTGCCGAAACTCAAACCCCGACTCCGGCAAAACTCGCTGCGCCGCATGCCGCTGCTCACAAACTCGCCACTAACTTCTGAACTTCCGCGCGGCTGCGCCGCTTGGGTGCTGAAAACTTCGTTTTTGCGGTCATCTGGACACTGCAACACAAACGCCGCCATTCGACCAGGTGTGTTGGTCAGACACTTACCTGGATATCCTTTTCGACAACGGCAGATCCCAGAAACAAGCGTCCGCCGCTCCCAACGAGGGTCGTATTCTCTTGCACGGAAAACGTACAAGCCGCTGCGCAAAGTCCATGCCCCTGTGAGCTTGGCACAGATGGCGCGGTTAACTTTCCGAGATCAGCAGCAGGACTTCAAGAGCCAGCGTAAATAAAAGGGTAGCATCCGCTGGAGGTTTCTGACGATCTATCGTCAACGTTGTTGACGCGGTCCCTGAAGATTCAGGGCTCGACATTGAAATTCTCGACCAACATCAGGTCGACGGCTGATCGATCAATCTGCGAAAAGACGATCTGTTTCTCATCAGGCGAGACCGTGAAACCCGGATCCCCGGGAGGTGGCAGACTTTCTACTTCAACGATCTTGGTCACCTTGTGGTTGACAAAGTTCAGGAATTTAATCGTCGGATGTCCGACTTCATCGACGTAGTAAATGCCTTTGTCTACCAGAGCCCAATCTCCCCAATGCTCAGCTGGGAATTGGGGAAGAACTGCGATCTCATCACCGCCGGTCGTGGGCATCCGCCAGATACCATTCTCGGCATCCTTGACGTAATAAAGGAACTTGCCATCGGAGGACGCGGACGATGCAAAGCCGCCCTTTCGGGTTACCTGCGATAGCTGGCCGCCACTGGTGGAAATCTTCCAAATCTGTGAAACTCCACTGCGATTTGATGCAAAGTAAATAAAGATTCCATCGGGCGACCAACTTGTGACTTTGTCCTCGGCAGTTCCGTCTGTAATCGGAATAGGCTTTCCACCCTCAGCACTGATCACAAAGATTTGACTGTGCCCGTGAGGCCGTGATTCGAAAGAAATTCGCTTGCTATCAGGAGACCATCGAGGTGTGCCACTCAGCGATTTCAAGAACGTCAGTTGCAGCGGTTCGGAGCAGTCCGCAGCGTCACAAGTCCAAATCTCCATGTCTCCGGAACGAAGGGATGCGAACGCAATCTTCTTGCCGTCAGGCGAGAACCGGGCTGCATTGTTGTAAGTCGCGGACGAGAAAAATGGCTTTGCCTCGCGATTCCGCATCGCCGCACCACCGGAGATCTGGATCACCCAAAGATTGGGGTGAATATCACCCTGCGTGTAGCTTAAGCGATTGCCTTGGCGTGATATCGACGGGTCTGAAGCGATGCCGCCGAAGGGCAGTCTTTTCGGCTGGCCCCCACTAGACGGTACTACCCACAAGCATTTGCTTCCTTCGCGATGCGAGGAAAAAACAAGCTTCTGTCCATCGGAAGTCCAAGTTATCCCGCCTAAGGCAGCTTTGTCGTAGGTCAGCCGGCGAACCGGACCGCCGGACACCGGCGCAGTGTAAATGTCTGGAGTGCCTTCCCCCACTACCCGGATGAAGGCTATGAATTTGCCATCCGGCGAGAAAACTGGATCTTGATCTCCTATAAGGTCCGCCGATGGAAATGTTAATTGATGGGGCTGCCGGTCATCGAGCGGCATCAGAAACAGTGCCCACGGGCTATCGGGAGACTTCTTACTAGAGAAGGCCAGCAACTGTTCTCTGGGAGACCAGCTTATCCCGTTACACCCGACGGTATTCGTTATCTTGGCCTCTGGTCCTCCTAGCGATGGGACCAGATAGATGCCTTGATTTTCGCCGGAGCAGCGCTCGAATCCGACATAGCGGCTGTCGGAGGTCCAAGCGGCACAACAAACAAGCCCGTCGCTACGAGTAAGTTTCAGTGGTGGATCGATACCGATGCGCTTTACGTAGATGTTGGTCGTGTCCAGGGTGTTTCCGTCCCACACGAACGCCACTTGCTCTCCGTCGCCCGAGAAGGCTGAGCCGGCTTCGGCGCCTGGATACGTTGTGAGAGGGACAATCTTTAACGGCAACCTCGCAAGCGGCGTCCGTGAGCGCGAGCCGTAGCGGATTGCACCCAGGGTGACAACGACTAGCACAAACACCACTCCGGCTAGGACCCTGAAACGAAAAAGCGACGCCGCAGTACCGATCATCGAGCGACGGCCGCTGGTCTTGACCAGCCTCATCGAGGAATCGTCTACCGGAGCCAGGAATCGATAGCCTCGCTTGGGCACCGTCTCGATGAAACGGGGGGTCTCGGGGTCGTCGCCTATCGCATCGCGCAGCCTCTTTATCGCTGCATTCAGACTGTGGTCGAAGTCTACGAAAGTGCCGTCAGGCCACAGCTTGCTGCGCAACTCCTCTCGAGTCACCAATTCGCCAGGCTGCTCGAGCAGGGCGGCCAAGAGCAGGAAGGACTGGTCCCGGAGCTTTATCTGCAATCCGTTCCTGAGCAGTTCCCTCCTCCGGAGGTCAACCTCGAAGATTCCGAAACGACGGATCTGTCGAATTGGGGTTTCGCCCGACATCGGAAGCCGTCGGCCAGTTTAGCACGGCTTCATTCCTAACGCGGTCATCCGTCCTTGAAAGACATTGAATACGAAGGGGTTACCTTGTCACTTGGAAATGGCGTGTAAGTAATCCGCAGTGCATTGCGGTACCGGCTCACCCGACCGACGCTCGACGCCACGCGGAGGCGAGCATGGCGAATCGAGCGTCGACAGTAGGTTTGGTTTCCGGTTTTGTTTGTCTTCTGCTGTTTTCAGTGGCGGCGCGCGGTCTCCCCGCGACGCAGGTAAGAATCGCTATTCGCAACGATGCACGCGTACCCGAAAGAGTACTGACGCAGGCGGCTGATGAAGCTTCCCGGATCTTTCGGCAAGCAGGCGTCGATACTGTCTGGATCGTATGCCAGTCCTCGAACGGAGGGGCGATTACCCAGCCAGACTGTTTTTCCCCAAGGGATCTCACCCACTTGTCGTTGCGCATTGTGCCTTGGTCGTCGCAACTCGGCGACGCAACCTTTGGCGTAGCCTTTCTTTCAGACCAGGGAGTGGGCGTATACGGCGACGTTTTCTACCCTTTGGTAGAGAAGCTGCATAGCGATTGTCACGCCAGCCTTTCGCGTGTACTCGGCCATGTGATGGCACATGAGATCGGCCACTTGCTACTGGGGCTCCGCTCTCACTCGGCTCTAGGGATCATGCAACCCGACTGGCAGGGAGAAGCATTGCGAAGAATCGGAATGGGGACACTCTTATTCACTGTGGAGCAGGCACGAAACATGCGGGAGAAGTTACTCGCGAAGAGCGAGACGCGATGGCGACCTCTCCCGGCCCGCGACCGAGGTAGCGGAATCCTCCCAACTAACACACTCAGATACTCTCAGACCCAGCGACTCTTTTGAATTTGGAGTCCGACTGCTTGAGCTTAAGCAACGATCAACACCCGCCCGCAGCTTCTTCGTGCTGGCTGGTCCGAGCTTTTCCGACCATACACCAGGGTCACACGCTGGAATTCGGGTTGCGGCTGACCTTCTAACGCTCACTTCACGGCCAGACATGGAACTAATTGCTCAGACCACGTGGAGTTTTGTTTGGTGCTCTGAGGAAATCATCTATGACCCGCCTTCGCAAAACGATGCTCGAAGAACTCGAGCGTCGTAATTACGCGCAGACTACCATCAACTGCTACATCCAGACGATCGAAGATTTTCCGCGTCACTTTCGTCGCCGTCCGGACCAACTCACTCCTGAGCACATCCGCGAGTACCAAGCGTATCTGTTCCGCGAGAGAAACCTGGCTGCATCCACCGTGACGCAGCGGCTCGCGGTCCTGCGGTTCTTCTACACGCAGACAATCAGGAAAGCCTGGAGCGTAGCCGATACACCTTACCCGAAGAAGGCGCGACCCCTGCCCAGCATCTTGAGCCCGGAAAGAAGTGGCCCACCTGAATTCTTCGGCAGTCGAGGCATCGTTGAGTTGGATGCTGCCGAGCTGCGTCCCCCCGGATACGAAGTGCACGTGTGTGTCATTGAACCCAGGGAGCAGGAGTTTGCCTCCTGCATCGATCACCTGTGTTTGCACACCGCGCCAGGCCTCAACGTCGGCGCTTGAGCCGACGGCGACGATTCGGTCTCCGAGGATCGCGACGGCCTGCGCCATTGGCAAAGACTTATCTACCGTCCAGACTTTCGCGTTGGTGATGATGAGGCCAGCGGCTGGCCTGGATTGAGCCTGGTCCCAAGCAGGAATTGATCAACCATACGACGAAGCCACCCTTTGACCGGTTCGTGGATGGACGTCCGAGAGTTCCCGCTGCCATGCTCGAGCGGGCCCGAGATTTGTCATCGGAAGACGTGTGGGCCGTCCTTCCCAAGCACGGTTTCGGGAACAAGTATGCGGATGGGTTTCAAGTGCTTCATCCTGGCAAAACCAAGGTCGGACGCGCCTTTAAGATGCAATTTATGCCGCAGCGTGCGGACGTGGATGAAGTTGCGAAGAATAAGGCTAAACAGCGCGGTTTGCCGGACCTCATGAATCAAACTGTGATCGATATGCTTCCGCCCGGAGATGTGCTCGTGGTGGATTTGTTTGGAAAGAAAGTGGACGTGACAATCGTGGGCGACCATCTTTTTTACTATGTGATGAAAGCTACCAAGACGCCGGTGGACACCGGATAACTTATTACCGTCGTAACAGTGTGAGTCCCATTATTGACGTATTCCCGAAGCGGCCGTCGTAGAATCGAGTTGCTCCTCCTAGAATTCTGTTCCCTAAGAAATACAAACGGAGACTAAAAATGAGGGTTGCAGTGTGCTCGGGGCTTCTCTTTGTGTTGGCTATGATGGCGGGGTGCAGCTCTGGCGGAAGTTCGCCGTCAAATTCTACTTTGCCGACCGTGTCCTCGATTCAGGTTTCTCCCGCCTCAATGTCGATTGGGATGGGCGCTCAGCAACAGTTCACCGCCACCGCCCAGCTTTCGGACGGAAGCACGAAAGATATGACTAGCTCCGTGCAGTGGAGCTCTTCAGATTCAAACATCGCCAGCATTGCCGCGGGAGGCACGGCATCGGGGTCCGCCGCCGGGACGGTCACCATCACCGCGCAATCCGGAACGCTGCAAGCCACGGCCACGCTTAAAGTGAGCTCAGCGGCCAGCAACCTGGCTTCTATAGCGATATCACCCGCGGCGTCTTCCGTGGCGGTCAACACCAGTCAGCAGTTTACGGCGACGGGAACTTACAGCGACGGCAGCAGTGCCGACCTGACTGCCTTGGTCGCCTGGACCTCCTCTTCAACCGCGACCGCAACCATCGCTTCGGATGGTGCGGTTGCCGCGGTGGCCCCCGGCACAACCAACATCTCTGCAAGTTTCGCGGGAGTTTCGCAATCGACCACGCTGACCGTAACCGCCCCGACCATGGTTTCGATTGCAGTCACGCCAGTGGGATTGACCCTCGGCATCGGGATCAACCAGCAATTCGTCGCAACTGCGACTTACAGCGACGGCTCCAGCGCAGACCTGGTGAGCGGAGTGACCTGGACATCCTCTTCGACCACGGTCGCGACCGTCAATAGCTCCGGCTTGGCCGCGACCCTCGCGGCGGGTTCAACCACAATTGCGGCTACAGTCGGCTCCTTTACCGACACTTCGACATTAACGGTCGTCGCAGCGCACCTTACTTCAATCTTCGTCACTCCGGCGATCCCGTCCATTGCGCTCGGAACCACACAGCTGTTCACAGCGGTCGGAAACTTCGACGACGGCAGCACGCAATGGCTCCAGTCGGTGACCTGGTCTTCGTCATCCTCGTCCGTTGCCACAGTGGATTCCACGGGCCTCGCGACCAGCGTGGGCATGGGCTCAACGACGATCACCGCCAGTTCCGGCTCGGTCAGCGGGACAGCCTCGCTTACCGTTACCGGCGCCAGCTTGATCTCGATTGCGATCACACCGGTAAACTCGACCATGGCGGTGGGCACGACGAAACAGTTCACTGCCACCGGCACGTTCAGCGATAGCAGCACACAGGACGTCAGCGGGTCCGCGGTCTGGACTTCCTCGAATCCTGCGGCAGCGACCATCAACGGTCAAGGCCTTCTGACCAGCGTGGCCACCGGCAGCAGCACGATCAAGGCAATCTTCGGGGGAGTTAGAGGATCGACGGGGCTCACGGTTTCTAGCGCGTACCTGGTTTCCATCACTGTCAACCCGCCAAATCCACGAATCGCGCGAGGAACCTCAATTAAGTTCAGCGCGAGCGGCACGTTCAGCGACGGGAGTACTGCCAGCAACCTGAGTGGCGTTTCATGGAAATCGTCCAAGCCGAGCGTTGCGTCGCTGCGCGGCTCCGGACTAGCGCATGGCAAGAAGGGCGGTACGGCCACTATTTCCGCAACGGCTTCCGGCGTGACGGGTAGCACAACTCTTACGGTTGGTACAGGCGCTCTGGTATCTCTCGCCGTCACCCCTATGGCGCCAACGGCAGCGGCAGGCAGCACGCAGCAGTTCGTCGCAACCGGCACTTTCAGCGATGGCAGCACGCAAGACATCACGTTGAACAGCCACTGGAGTTCCTCCGCCGCGACAGTTGCCACCATGGCGAATGCTCCAAGTGTCGCCGGGGTGGCGAATTGCTCGGCCCCGGGTTCGACCACAATTGGCGCGAACTCCGGAGGGGTTGCTGGATCGGCTGTTCTTACCGTTCAGTAAGGAACGCAGTGAAGAATCGAGCGCGGGCTGGTTTCAATCAGCTCGCGCTTCATCGTGTTCCGATCCAATGGCAATTTACTCGCAAGAAGGCCCGAACCACATTTGACTACACAATCACACGGTCACGATACTAGGACTGCATCGCTTAGTTCAGTGTCTCAGGTGTGCAAATGCCAAGGTACGTTGACGATGCTAATGCGCTGATCTGCCTTGAGCAAAAGCGATGCAGCCATCAGTTCGCTGCGTTGCTTGTGCAGAAAGTATTCGTACCAATGTTTCTCAACCAGTTGTGGTATGACGACTGCAATCTGCCGGTCGGGATGCTCACGTTCAATTTCTGGCGCCGGAAGAATGCCTTGACGTAGCACGGAAATCTGGTGTATGTGGTCAACGTAGGCGGCAGCAGCAGTGTCGGTGGATTCACACTGGATCATGGCAAGCTTAAGCAAATACCCAATTCCACTCGCTTTCTTTCCACGAATACTTCGGGTGCGGGGGGGTAACGTTTAGTCCGGACGGCAGGTTTCTGGTTGTAATAGAGCGCTTGACCAACGACATTGACGTTTTCACTGTCGAAGGCGATGGCACTTTATCTCCGATCGTGGTAAACCCGAGTGCAGGCCCTGGCGCATTCTCGGTGAGTTTCGCTTCGAACGGAGCGGCACTGGTCTCCGAGACCGGCCCTTCTGGAG
>DATBEI010000016.1:0-10774 GCA_036269595.1 Candidatus Sulfotelmatobacter sp. | reverse complement strand
CGCTGATTTATGGGGCTGTGAAATTGGAATGCGGCTTTCGCGCCGATTTGGTCGTTGACCGAACCGTCATCGTCGAGATCAAATGCAAAGAAGCGCTCCACCCCGTTGACCAAGCTCAGTTGCTGTCGCATCTGCGATTGCTCGATCTGCACGTCGGCCTCTTGATCAATTTCCATGTGCTCCAGCTAAAGGACGGAATCAAACGCATGGTCAACAACTATCGCCAACCGGCCGACGATACGAGCAAAGTCATGGACGCGAAACAAAGCCTTTAACCGCAGAGTTCGCGGAGAAAATCCCGCAGAGAACGCCGACCAAACCTTCGCACATCTTTTTGATCATTTGATGATCCCTTAATTCGTTTCTCGATCTTGGTTTGGATTTTCTCGATTCGAATTCTTTCCCTGACCTTCTTTCCTCTCGGTTTTGACTTTCTCCCCGTCCTCAGCGGCCTTTCTCCGCGACCTCTGCGGTGAAACGCTTTCCCTCGCGTATACTGGCAAACTTCCATCATGCCCGAGCCTAAACAGCGCCCAGAACTCTCTCGCGACCTAGGCGTCAGCCACGCCTCTGCCGTAGTTGTCGGGACCATCATTGGCAGCGGAATTTTTCTCGTTCCCGCCGAGATGATGCAGGCCGTGGGCTCGGCTAAGCTCGTCTATCTAGCCTGGGTTGTCGGCGGAGTTCTTTCGTTTTTCGGTGCGCTCACCTATGCCGAACTGGGCGCCATGAAGCCTCAAGCCGGCGGCGAATATGTCTATGTCCGCGACGCCTACGGCCCCATGGCCGGATTCCTCTACGCCTGGACCTGGTTTGTCATCGCAAAGCCGGCGTCCATCGCAACCGTGGTCACCGGCCTGGTCCGCATCCTCGGCACGTTCCCCGTATTCTCGTTCTTCTCCGTCAACGTCATCTCCGCGCCATTTTCCGTGAACTGGGGACAACTCTTCGCCATCGCCGCCGCCATCTTGATCTCCGTCCTCAACTATCTCGGAATTAAGAAAGCCGGCGAATTTCAGCTGGTCTTCACGCTCCTGAAAATAGCAATCATCATGGGGATCGTTGCCATCTGCTTCAGCGGAATCGGCGACACTTCAGGTCGCGGATGGGGCAACTTCGCCAGTACTTTCTCCGGCGCCAAGGGTGGCGTTGCCGGCTTCATGGCCGCACTGGTTGCGGCTCTCTGGGCCTACGACGGATGGAACGATCTCAACATGGTGGCTGGCGAGGTCAAGCGTCCCGAACGAAATATTCCAATTGCACTCATCGCCGGCGTCGCCACCGTTGGCGTGCTCTACATCCTCGTCAACGCCGGCGTGCAGTATGTCCTCCCCGCCAGCGCGATCGCCGCCTCTCCTCGGCCCGCATCCGACGCAGTCGCATTGGTCATGGGGCGCCTGGGCGCCAGCATAGTTTCGGCAGGCATGGCTCTCTCCATGTTAGTCACTCTGAATGGCACCATCATGAGTGGAGCGCGCGTGCCTTTCGCCGTCGCCCGCGATGGCTATTTCTTCTCAGCACTCGCCAAGGTGCATCCGCGCTTTCACACCCCTTCGGTGGCCATCGCGGTGCAGGCCGTGCTTTCGATTTTGCTGCTGTTGCTCGGCGCAAATTTCCGCCAGCTTTTTTCCCTGGCGATTTTTGCCGAATGGCTCTTTTACATGATCGCCGGCAGTTCAATTTTCGTGTTCCGCCGTCGCGAACCTCAAGCTAACCGTCCCTATCGCATGTGGGGCTATCCTTTCGTTCCCGTCATCTTCGTGGCGGTTGCAGCTGCTCTTCTCGCCTACACCTTCAAGAACGACTGGCCAAACTCCGGCTACGGATTGCTCGTCATCCTCGCAGGAATTCCACTCTTCCTCTATTTTTCGGCACGCCGAAATTCCCGCGCAGCTCCCGACCTCCCTTAGATCGCCCGCCGTAAGATCGCCCGACGTATCGGCAACCCATTTCGGCGCTGGTTTCAAAAAGGTCGCGCGGAAAGTTACCTAAGGTCAAGAGCCGTTGACACGTTTACCCCCTGTACTATCTCTCGTATTTTTAAGACTCCAAGTCCCAGCCTTCTCCCCGGCCGGGTTCCAACGGAGCAATATTGATGCCTACGGTCTACGGCGGATTTCAACTGGGGCTGCTGCCCGAGCGCAAAGTCAACAAGCGGGCCATGATGACCGGCTATGCACTGGTCGCGCTCCTGCTGCTCATCGCATTCAATATCGGTCTCATTCTGCCGGAACAGATGCAAGTCGCTCAGTATCACATGATCGAGTTGATCCCGATGCCGTCATTGCGGCCGGAACCGCCCCCGGTCCAGCCCAAGCCAGAGCTCAAGGCTAAGCTGCTTCCCCCGGTGAAGCTTCCCATTCTTGACCAGCCCAAGCTGGTATTGCCCCCAGCGATTCATCACGAAGCACCGCAACCGGTGGAGGCGCCAAAAGTTGTGGTCAATCAGTTCGCCGCTCCGCAAATAAAGATGGCAGTCAGCGCAGCGCGTCCGCAACTGGTGCACACCGGAGATTTCGGCGGCAGTTCCCAAAAACCTACGGTTAACGCTGCCGTCGAGAAAGTGCAGACCGGAGGATTTGGCGATCCCAACGGTTTGCCCGGAACCGGGAAGCAGGGCGCGAAGCTCTATGCCGCCTCTACCGGTTCGTTTGACATGCCCGCCGGCCCTGGACAAGGCAACGGATCAGGCGGAGCCAAAGGAATCAAAGGCACAGTCGCCAGCGCGGATTTCGGCGCCGCCGTCGCCAGCAGCGGTTCGGGCAATGGGCGCGGCAAGGCGATTGCCACTGGCGGATTCGCCACCGAGCAAGTGGCTCAAAGCACGGGGCCAAAGATTGTCCAACCCACCGCCGCTGCCGCCACTCCGGTGGAAATTACCTTTAAGCCCAATCCGGCTTACACCGACGAAGCCCGCAGCATGAAGCTTGAAGGCGAAGTGCTTCTCGAAGTCAGTTTTTCGGCAAGCGGAACGCTGCACGTTAACCGCGTGGTGCGCGGCCTGGGGCACGGTCTGGACGAGGCTGCGGTCGCCGCCGCCAATAAGATTCGTTTCAAACCGGCCTTGCAGGGCGGACAACCGGTCGATTCCACCGCCATCGTTCACGTGACGTTCCAGTTGGCGTACTGAAAAGTTTCGCGATTTCGCTCTGAGGATGTGGCAGAGAACAAAGTTCGAGTCAGTGAAATTGGAGAGAACGTTTATGCGTACCGAGAAAGCGATGCTCACTGCGGCCCTCGTCGCCGCCCTTCTAAGTTCAACGACCGTAGTCGCGCAACAAGCGGCCAATTCTCAGCCCGCTCCGGCGGCGACGACGCAGGCCACCCAGCCGGCTCAGCAGACGCCCGCGGCCTCCGCGCCAACTGCTCCAGCGGAGCAACCGGCCGTTGCGCCTGCTCCCACCACCATGGACCAGGTGGTCGACCTGTTCATTCAACGGGAGCACGCCTTGATCAAGATGCTCTCCAATCGCACCCCGATCGTCGAGACCTATCTGCAGAATTTGTCGGCCGATCCGCAACTCGGCCCCGTCCCCAGCGGCGATCATTATTTCCTCGGCCGCATGGATATGGGAGAAAACATCGAGCGCAAAGATTATCTGAAAGATCCCGAAGCCAGCATGCAAAATCGCTTGATGGGCGGCTTCCAAAAGCTCTTCAAGGTTCAGTATCAGCCTCTGGGCTTCTCCTGGATGGTCTACGCCGATCACACCGACTTCGACCGCGAACACTATGGCTTTACCTATGTGCGTCGCGAATTCCTGGGCGACGTACGCTGCCTCGTGTTTGACGTCACTCCCAAGAAAAACTCCGGCAAGGGCCGATTCGTAGGCCGTATCTGGGTCGAAGATCAGGGCTTTAACATCGTGCGCCTCAACGGAACCTACGCTCCTGCGCCGCGCAACGCCATGTTCTTCCACATGGACAGCTGGCGCCTGAACCTGGTTCCCGGTTACTGGGTTCCATCCTACATTTACAGCGAGGAAGGCGACTTCAGCGCTGGCGTGAAGAACAAAGACGCATTCAAAGCCCAAACTCGCATCTGGGGTTATGACCTGAAAAAAGGCAATAAGGACGACGAACTCACCCAGATTCGCGTCGACAGCGTCACCGACGAGAGCGCCGCTGCGCAGGATGCTTCCCCGCTGCAGGCTGAGCGTGTGTGGCAGCAGCAAGCGGAAGACAACGTTGTCGATCGCCTCATCACCGGCGGCTTGCTCGCCCCTGAGGGCGATGTAGACCGCATTCTCCAGACCGTAGTCAACAATCTTGAAGTCACCAACAATATCGATCTGCCGCGCCCGGTGCGCACACGCGTGCTGCTCACTTCTCCGCTGGAAACTTTCAGCGTAGGCAACACCATCGTCATCAGCCGCGGATTGGTCGACGTGCTTCCCGATGAGGCCAGCCTCGCCGCCGTGCTCGCCCATGAACTCGCTCATATCGTGCTCGGCCACAACCTGGGCAGCAAGTACGCATTCAACGATCGCATGCTTTTCAATGACGATTCCACCTATCAGAACCTGGGATTCAAGCACATTCCCGAAGAAGAGCAGGCAGCCGACAAGAAGGCCATCGAACTTCTCAAGAATTCGCCCTACGCCCAAAAACTCGACAACGTTGGCCTGTTCCTGCGGGAACTCCAACTGCGTGCGTCGCAACTGAATGCACTCCTGACCACGCACTTAGGCAATCCCTTGGCGGAAGGCGGGACGGTCACGCGTTTGTCGGGTCTGTCTGCGCAAGGCCCGGCTCTCGACAATGCGAAGCTCGACCAGATCGCGGCCCTTCCTTTGGGTGGCCGAGTGAAAATCAATCCCTGGAACGACAAGGCGGAGATGGTTAAGGCGACTCCGGTCGCCATCACTTCGGCGCGCGACAAAATGCCGTTCGAAGTCACCCCCTTCTTCCCGCGCTTGGCTCGCTTCGGTGCAAACGCCGCTCCCGTTGCGGCGCCAACTACCGCCGCCAACTCAGGGTCGGGCAACTAACTTCAACACCAAGTTGATGTAAGACGTAGGCCGGGATCCGGAACATCCTTCCGGGATACCCGGCCTTCGTTTTTTCGCTTCTCTCGATTCGAACGCCGCATTTCCAATTCAGGTTCCTCGGGCCTCCATCGGGCGATTTGCCGCCACCAGCCGCGCGCAGGGCGTTTATAATGGAATGTTCCTCTTCCACGATCCACAAATCATGGGCGACAGGGTTCCGCCCACAAAACTGAAGGAAGGTGTTGGGATGGCCACGACGGATGTTACGCCTCGGGAATCCTCCGGGGGCGTAGGGCAAAAACGCATCGTCAATGACATGAGCATTCAGGTCGCGACCGTGAATGGTTCCGGTTCGCAAAGTTCAAATACAGTTCTCTTACGCAGCATTTTTCAGATGGGCGTCCCCGTCTCCGGCAAGAACATGTTCCCCTCGAACATCGCTGGACTTCCGACCTGGTACACGATTCGCGCCAACAAACACGGCTATATCGGACGCAAGAAAGAGATCGACTTCTTGGTCGCCATGAATCCCGAGACCGCCCTGGAAGACACTATGTCGCTGGCGCCCGGCGCCTCGGTTCTCTACGACGAGCCGCTCGCCCTGCACAAGCTGCGCAATGATCTCGTCTTCTACGCCGTCCCCTACGACAAGCTGGTCGCCGCCGTTTGCCTAGAAGCAAAATTGCGCAAGCTCGTCAAGAACATGGTGTACGTCGGGGTGGTCGCCAGCCTGCTCACCATCGACATGGCCGAAGTCGAAATCGCCATCCGCAAACAATTCGCCAAGAAAGTGAAAGCGGCCAACCTCAACCTGGCTGCAGCCCAGGCAGGATTCGAGTACGCCAAGGCGAATTTGCAAAAGCGCGGCGCTTTCTACATCGAGCGCATGAATGCGACCTCCGGCAAGATCATCATCGACGGCAATTCCGCCGCCGCCCTCGGCTGCATGTTCGCCGGATGCACCGTCGTGACCTGGTATCCCATCACGCCGTCCTCGTCCCTCGTCGAGACCCTGATCGAGTACATGAAGGAATATCGCATCACGCCCGATGGCAAAGCGACGTTCGCCATCGTGCAGGCCGAAGACGAACTCGCCGCCATCGGTATGGTCATCGGCGCAGGCTGGGCGGGCGCTCGCAGCATGACCGCCACCGCCGGTCCCGGCATCTCCCTCATGTCCGAGTTCGCCGGTCTTGCCTACTACGTCGAAGTTCCCGGCGTCATCTGGGACATTCAACGCGTCGGCCCTTCCACCGGCCTTCCGACCCGTACTTCCCAAGGCGACATTGTCTCCACAGCATTCCTCTCCCACGGCGACACCAAACACATCATGCTCTTTCCCTGTTCGGTAACCGAGTGTTTCAGCATGGCGCCCGAAGCTTTCAATTTAGCCGAGCAGTTCCAGACGCTGGTTTTCGTCATGTCCGATCTCGACCTCGGCATGAACAACTGGATGTCCGATCCTTTCGAATATCCAACTACTCCGATCAATCGCGGCAAAGTGCTGAGCAAAGAAGATCTCGACCGCCTCGGCGGATTCTCACGCTACAAAGACGTCGACGGCGATGGCATCGGGTACCGCACTCTGCCCGGAACCATCCATCCCGCGGCCGCTTACTTCGCCCGCGGCAGCGGCCACAACGAGCGCGCCCAATACAGCGAACGCGCCGACGACTTCGAAAACAACATGGAGCGCCTGAATCGAAAATTCGAAACTGCGCGCTCCTTCGTTCCCCGTCCCGAAATCACGAAAGGTAACAAAGCAAAAATCGGCATCATTGGCTACGGTACTTCGCATTGGGGCATCACCGAGAGCCGCGACCAACTCCGCGATGAGTACTCGATCGAGACCGATTACCTGCGCCTTCGCGCCTATCCCTTCACCCGCGAAGTGCACGACTTCATCGAGCAGCACGACCGCACCTACGTCGTCGAGCAGAACCGCGACGCGCAGATGCTGACTCTTCTCCGGCTCGACCTGAAACCCGAACTGACCACGCGCCTGCGCAGCATCGCCCACATCAACGGCCTGCCGCTCGACGCCCGTTCCATCACCGACGAACTAACCAGCATGGAGGGCAAATGATCCGCGGATCGCTAAGGCTCCGAGTTGTTTTGAAAACTCCGAGGGATCCGATCTGTCGACCTGAATTGTTTTGAAAGGGTGTGGCTTCAAGCCGCACCGTAAGAGCAGCAAGTGAGTCGCGGCTTTAGCCGCCGAGGGAGAATTAACGAAATGGGCACCACCACCGTCGAACCCGGAGCAGCCGCACCCGGACCAAAAACCAACCGCATCGGCCTCACCGTCATGGACTACAAGGGCAGCAAGACCACGCTCTGCGCCGGATGCGGCCACAACGCCATCTCCGAGCGCATCATCGAGGCCATGTACGAGATGGGTGTGCAGCCCGAACTGCTCATCAAGCCCAGCGGCATTGGCTGCTCCTCGAAAACGCCCGCATACTTCATAAGCCGCGCCCACAGCTTCAACGCGGTCCACGGCCGCATGCCCTCCGTCGCCACCGGGGCCATTCTCGCCAACCGCAAGCTCGTCTGCATCGGCGTCAGCGGCGATGGCGACACCGCCTCCATTGGCATCGGCCAGTTCGTTCACCTCATGCGCCGCAATCTGCCGATCATCTACATCATCGAAGACAACGGTGTCTACGGCCTCACCAAGGGCCAGTTCTCGGCCACCGCCGATCTCGGCTCCAA
Source organism: Candidatus Sulfotelmatobacter sp. (assembly GCA_036269595.1). GTDB lineage: Bacteria > Acidobacteriota > Terriglobia > Terriglobales > Acidobacteriaceae > Sulfotelmatobacter. Next base: position 3,068 of record DATBEI010000016.1, on the reverse strand, counting down.
GCTCAAGACCGGCGTCGTCAACGACCTTCCGCCCATTGACACCTGCGCCCTCGCCATTCAACTCGGAGCAACTCTGGTCGGCCGCTCTTTCTCCGGCGACAAGCGCCAGCTCAGCGCCATGCTTAAGGCTGCCATCGCTCACAAAGGCACCGTCATGCTCGACGTGGTCTCCCCCTGCGTCACCTTCAACGATCACGAAGGCTCGACCAAGTCCTACAAGTATGTGAAGGAACACGAAGAGGCTCTGCAGGACGTCAGCTTCGTCCCGCACTTCGAGGATATCGCCGTCGAATACGATCCCGGCTCAACCGTAGAAGTAACCATGCACGACGGCTCCCGCCTTCACCTGCGCAAGTTGGAGGAGGACTACGATCCAACCGACAAGGTTCGCGCCATCACGCGCCTAACCGAAGCGCACGACAAAGGCGAAGTGCTGACCGGAGTCTTCTACGTGAACCCGGAAGCTCCAAATTTTATTGAAATGCTGAACGTGGTCGATCAACCGCTAGCGACTCTGCCCGAATCGATGACGCGTCCCGGAAAAGAAGCCTTGGACGCGGTTATGGAAGAACTCCGCTAACGCCAACAAAATCGCGCAATAAAAAGGCCCTCTCCAGAGCGCCTTGCTACGCTTGACTCCCGGCAAACCGCTTACGCCGTTTTGCGTTGCGGTTCGCCGCTGTGTTCTGGATTATTCCCAGGTTCGGGAAAATCGGAGTCGGCGTCCTTCAAATTCGGATCCTGATCGCGATGTCCAATCTGCTCCTGCAGGCCGACATTGCCCGCTTCCTTATGGTCGTCACTTTCCGTGGCGCCCTTCGCCGCATCCTGATCGGGCTTGTTTTGTGGCATTTATGAGCCTCGCCAATCAATGTTACTAGCAAACTTTATCTCTGGAGCTTTCCCCTGAATATAGATATAAAGTAGGAGAACATCGCCGGAGAATCGGTATATGAAACGCTTCTTTTCAGTATTAAGCTTAGTCCTCGTCGCCGCAACCTTGTCGCTGGCCTCGCCCTCGCAAGCTCGTCTTATCCCCGTAAGGGCTCACCACCACGCCCATCGCCATCACGCCCATAAAGCGGCCCGACACCATCATGCGAGCCGATCCCACCACTCAATCTGAATTGGGTGCCTTAGTTTTGTTTTGAAAGGGCGCGGCTTCAGCCGCGCCGTAAGCTATCCGAAATGATGCCGGCTTTAGCCGCTGAGGTACCGCCTACGAATTCCGTCCCGAACTCGAAACGCCCAACTTCCGCAATCGCTCCCGCGCCTGCAATGCCTCCGGAGAATGCGGATAGCGCTGAATCAGATGCCGCAACTCGCTGACCCCGTCATCCTGCTTCCCCAGCTCAAGTAACGAAAATCCCTTCTTCAATTCCGCCGACGCCGCCTTGTTCCCGCTGGGAAAATTCTGCAGCACCTGATCATACGTTTGCGCCGCCTGCTGATAATTTCCCTGCCGGAACTGAATCTCTCCCAAATAAAAATATGCGTTCCCAGCCAAATCGGTGTTGGGATAAAACTTCACATAGTCCGAGAACTCCTGCAGCGCCAAGTCGTTCTTGCCGCCGTTGTAATCCCGCAGCGCGTTGTTATAAAGCACGTCCGGCGCCGGCGCTTGCGCCATGGCCTGCTGCTGCGCTTGCTGTTGCGCCTGCTGCGCGCTCGCGCTCTGCTGCGCCGCCTGCATGTCCTCAAGCTGCTTGCTGACTTTCGCCAGACGCACCTTCAGCTCATCCAAAGTATCGTTGAGCGACTGGATCTGCCCCGAAAGTTGATCGGCCTTCGAGCCTCCCTCAGACTGCTGCTTTTGCAAGGTCGTCTGTAGCCCGTTGAGCGCATTGGCCACCTTGTTGACAGCGTCGGTATCCTGCTCCACCAGGTTCTTCATCACGCCCATGCGTTCGTCAAAACTGCGCTGCATGGCCGTCATCTGCTCCTGCAGTTGCTGCACCTGCGTCTGCAACTGGATCATGTCTTTGTTCACGCCCCACGCCGGAGCCGTCTCCAGCGCGAACGCCAGCGGCAATGCCAACAGTACGGAAATGCGATGTGGTTTCATAAGAGTTCCTGAACCAGCCTCAATTTTAGATGCAATGATTGTCCCACAGGCAGGAAGTATTCACACACTCGGACGTTCCCCGGAATCGCAAGAGGCAACAGAAATGCGACCGTTCGACGCGCTCTATTCTTTGGGCGCACGAATGCCACGTTCGCTGCAATTACAAAACGGGGACGCCTTCGCGGCGTCCCCGCATTCCTTACTTTGAGTAAACTAGATGGCCCCGGCGGTTCTGCTGCCAGCAAGCTTCGTTGCTTTCCGTGCAGAACGGTTTTTCTTTGCCGTAGCTGATGGTCTTGATTCGGCTGGCGCTGACGCCCGCCGAAACCAATGCATCCTTCACCGCGCCGGCGCGCTTGTCGCCGAGCGCCAGGTTGTAGTCGGTCGATCCACGCTCGTCACAGTGTCCCTCGACCGTGAAGTTCATGTTCGTGTGCTGACCGAAGAACTGCGCATCCGCCTGCACCGAACCCTGTTGATCGCCTCGGATGTCCGACTTGTCATAGTCGAAATAGACATCCTTTACGTTCTGGCTGAACAGGTCTTCGTCCGTCACTGATGGCGGCGGAGGTGGCGGCGGTGGCGCTTGCGTTACCGTCAAACGTGCCGTGGCCTCCTGCGTCCCGCCCGATCCTTTGGCGGTCAAGTGATATGTCGTCGAATCGCTCGGCGACACGCTTTGCGATCCATTCGGCTGCACCGCGCCAATGCCGTCGATCGACACATCGGTGGCATTGCTCGTTTGCCAGGTTAATGACGCTGATTGCCCCGCCTGAATGCTGCTGGGACTCACCGAAATCGACGCGGTGGGCGTCGGCGGTGGCGGCGGTGGCGGTGGCGGCGGCGGTTGTTTCTTCTTAGCGCAGGCGCCCAGCATCATTACGGCGCCTAGCATCATTACGAGTGCAAACCACTTGATACTTTTTTGATTCACTTTTCCTCCTGCGACCCAAAGGCTTTGCCCCCCATGGGTCAGACGAAGTGTTATTTATTTCCAACTCCA
>DATBEI010000244.1:0-5961 GCA_036269595.1 Candidatus Sulfotelmatobacter sp. | reverse complement strand
ATCGATAAGATGTCATCCTTCATCGACGACATGTCGAACTTGTACTTGCGTTCGTATTGCGACAGAAATTTGCGGCGCGCCTCTACCGGGGCAATCTCGGCAATCCCTTCGACAATCACCGCTTCATTTGCGAGCTCTGTGTTGATCACGCACTTCGGGTTACGCTCCAGGTTGCGTGCTTTTTGCGACTTGCTGCCGGTACTGAAGAGCAATTGTCCGTCCTGCCACAAGACCCAGACGACCATGGTGTGGGGAGATCCGTCAGCCTTAACCGTGGTGATCCAGTAGTTGTGCGACTTCTTCAGCCGCTGCTCAGCCCATGACCAGGGCAGCAGCCCTTTCGTGCCCTTGGGAAAACCGTAACCGGGGGCGTGCGGGCGGCTGGCTTTGGGATCGGAGCGATTCATTCGTGGCATAAAAGGCTCTCGCGCTGCCGAGCGGGCAATTCTGGGTTACAAGTTCTTCTTCGTCCACTGGTCCAGGCGATCGAGCGCCTGCTGCAAATTCTCCAGTGAATTGGCAACGCTGAAGCGGAGATAGCCTTCGCCGAACTCGCCAAAGGCGGTGCCGGAGAGCGCGGCCACTCCAGCTTGCTCCAGAAGTGCATCAGCGAGCGCTTTCGACTTCCATCCCGTCTTTTTAACATTGGGGAACACATAGAACGCGCCCTTGGGCATGCGGCAGGAGAAGCCTTTAATCTTGTTGAGCCCAGCCACGAACACGTCGCGGCGTCGCTGGAATTCGTCGCGCATGTGATCGACGGAACTCTGATCGCCGCGGATGGCTTCGATTCCTGCAACCTGCGTGAAGCTGGCCGTACAAGAATTGGAGTTCGTCATCAAACGCGTCATGTGCGCGGCCAGATCAGGGCGCATCACGCCATAGCCCATTCGCCATCCGGTCATGGCATAGGTTTTCGAAAACCCGTCGAGCAGAATGGTGCGCTCCTGCATTCCCGGCACCGACATAATGGAGAAATGCTGGCCGCCGTCGAACAGCAGGCGGCTGTAAATTTCGTCCGACAAAATCATGACGTTGCGGTCACCGATGATCTTCGCGATCTGCTCGATGTCGCGGCACTCCAGAATTCCGCCAGTGGGATTCTGCGGTGAATTCAAAATAATCAGCTTGGTGCGGTCGTTGATGAGCGAGGCCAGTTCATTGACATCAAGCGAGAAGTCGCGTTCTTCGCGGAGTTGGATGGGTACGGCCCGTCCGCCAACGTAGTGAATCATCGACTCGTAGATGGGAAATCCGGGATTCGGGTAGATAACCTCATCTCCTTCATCGATGAGCGAGAGAATCGTGAAAAAGATGATCGGCTTTCCGCCGGGAACCACGACAACTTCATCGCTCGAAACTTTCACGCCACGAGTGCGGCTGACATATTCGGCCAGGGCCTGCCGCAGTTCCGGCAAACCGGCGCTGGGACCATAATGCGTCCAGCCCTTGCGCATCGCATCGACACCGGCTTCTATTATGTTGGAGGGCGTGTCAAAATCCGGTTCGCCAATTTCCAGGTGAATGATGCTCTTGCCCTGACGCTCGAGAGCGCGCGCTTTGTTCAGAACTTCAAACGCAGTCTCCGTGCCCAGCCGCGACATGCGGCGCGCCAGTTGTAGTTCGTGTTGAATGGCTTTCTCCATGGCAGGAAACTGCCGAAAGCGGCAAACTGCACATTATACGCCCGCATGGAAGGGCATAAACCACAAAGGACACGAAGGTTCACGAAGGAAGACTCTACACAAACAAGCCTTCGTGTTACTTCGTGATCTTCGTGGTTCAGGGTTTTCTTTGCCGGTGGCGCAAGGACGGGCAACCAGCAGCGCGTTGGAGTTGACGCAGGAAGATTTGTCGAGCTGCGCTCGACGGACAGCCGAAGGCGGCTGTCCCCACATCAGCACAAGCTATTCTGAGACGCTGTGCTCTTCGTTTTGGGCGCGGAGGACGCGGTCGACAGAATAGGGCGCCCGGCGGCTAGGTTCGTGATAGTGGCGGACTTGCATTTCGCCCAGTAGTCCGATCGCGAGCAGGTTCAAGCCACCGATCAGCAGGCCCATCGATGCCATCATGAGCGGGCCGTGCTCGGCCATCACCGGAACGTGGCGCACAAATTTCTCGACCCCGAGCCATAAAACGATCGCGCTTCCGCTGAAAATGCTCAACATTCCGAAAGTGCCGAAGAAATGCAGCGGGCGAGAGAGATAACGCAGCAAGAATCGGATCGTCAGCAGGTCGAAGAAGACGCGGAAGGTGCGCGTGATGCCGTAGTGCGAAACTCCGCGCTCACGGTTCACGTTGCGGATGGCGACTTCGCAGATGGTTGCGCCGTGCCACGACGCGAGCGCCGGGATGAAGCGGTGCAGTTCGCCGTAGAGCGGCACCTGCTCGAGGATGTCGCGGCGGTAGGCCTTGAAGGTGGTGCCGAAGTCGTGAATGTCGACACCGCTGATCTTGGCCATCATCCAGTTGGCGATGCGCGAGGGGATGCGGCGCATCCAGAAATTGTCAACGCGCACTTTGCGCCATCCGCTGACGATGTCATAGCCGGCGGCAATCTTTTCCAGGAACAGCGGAATGTCGTTGGGATCGTGCTGCAGGTCGCCGTCCATGGCGATGATGTACTCGCCGCGGGCATGGTCGAAACCGGCTGCTAATCCAGCAGTCTGGCCGAAGTTTCGGCGAAGCTTGACCACGGTAACGCGGCTGTCGACCGCGGCGATCTCGCGCAGCATGGCGAAGGTGTGATCCGCAGAGCCGTCGTCCACCAGGACGATTTCAAAACTCTCGCCGTGAGCCTCCATCACCGCCTTCAGGCGGTCGTAGAGGTCGGTGACATTCTCCTGCTCATTGTGCAGTGGAACTACGATGGAATACTTGGGCACGGTCTTTCGATTATAGAACGAAAGAGCCGTTCTGAGTTCGATTCTCCGTTCTGAATTGAGTACCTTTGGTCAACGAGAGGTGTGCTTTTCGTTCGTCAGACTTGGAATCGCCGGATACGATGCGGAAGTGCGGGCGTCGCCGGGAATCTCAGCCAAGGCGACCGCTGGAGAAGCGGAACAGTGGTACTGGGGCGATGCCTGTCTTTCGTTTATTTGCGATCCCCATAATGATTGCCGTTCTGATTGTCATCCTTTGGTTGACTCGGTTTGCGCGGGCTTGCCGACTAATTTTTATGCGCTGTTGATTGAAGGACTGACCTTTACCGTTATTATTTCCTCCTTACCTGTGAAGATGTAGAAGGGCCTCACTGCGTAAGTGAAGTGCCACAAAACGAAGTCAAAATCCCCACCCTAACGTCGAAAAAAGCGCGACGTTAAGGGTAGGGCACCGGGTTTTATGAGAGACCGGTTTTATGGGGCCAGATCAGGCTTGCTCTTTTAGTTTTAGCCTTGCTTTGTTTTCTTCCATGAAGGTCTTGATTTCGCCGGCAGCCCCCAGTAACCGGTTCCACTGTTCGTAGTAAAGCGTAACCGGGAAACGGCCGAGGCCGTAGACGCTGACCCCTCCTTTTTCGCCGACTTTAAAAATGAGGTCGCCGCTGCGTTTCTTGGTTTCGACTTCTTTTTCCAGCTGAGAGAGTTTGGCTTTGAGTTCTTCGTAGGTTGGTTCTGCCATAATTACCTCGCGTTTTGAAAATGAGTGCGTTCGGCGGATGAGCGCGCGTCTCGTTTCTATAGTAACGTGCCGCGATTGCTTTCGGTTGGACAACCGTTATAAGCTTTGGAGGGTCTAATTCCAAAGCAGGAAAGCATGGTGCGGGAACCGGTGCGCGCGTGGATCCGATGGTCGGCGTGGTTCTGCTTGTCGCTGATGTTGTGGGCGGCGGCGGCGGAGTCGACGCACACTCACGCCACGCGGACTGAATCCTCGACCTGCTCGATCTGCGTGGTGGCGCACAGCGCCAGCCCCACACTGAGTTTCAGCCACGTGGTTCCATTCTTTGCCGCAATTGGTTTGTTGCGCGAAGAAGATCCGGTCGCGAAGGCGCGGCTCGATTTTTCCGAAGCCGGCATTCGCGGTCCTCCTACCCTGTAGAGAATCCAGCCAGTGAAAAAGTTCCGGCTTGACGTTGCCGCTTGAGGGTTCTGCGGCCAGGCCGGTCGGTTCCCTATTCATTTCAGCATTCATTCTCAGGAGGACGTAAATGCCCGTTTTTCAAAGTTGGCGATTTGCCGCCATCTTCGCCGCCATTCTCATAGCCGCCGCAGGCTGGGCGCAATCGGCAGGAAACTCTGGTTCGATCGATGGCACCGTGGTTGACTCCACCGGTGCGGTGGTGCCCAAAGCGACGGTCGAGATTCGCAACCCAGTCAGCGGGTTCGACCGGTCTACGACAACAGACAATTCCGGAAGATTTGAGTTCACGAACATTCCCTTCAATCCCTATCACCTCACGGTCACGGCGGCCACATTTGCGCCCTACGTGCAAGACGTGGAACCACGCTCTTCAGTTCCGGTGAGCGTTCCCGTCAAACTGCGAGCGGCGACTTCGACTGAACAGGTCACGGTAGCGGCGGAAGCAGGAGACTTGATCGAGAACGATCCGACGTTTCATACCGACGTGGATCGGAATCTATTCGACAAGGTGCCGCTGGAAAGTGCGTCGTCGTCGGTGAGTTCGCTGGTTACACTGGCTACTCCGGGAATCGCGGCCGACTCCAATGGCCTATTCCATGGTTTGGGAGACCACGCTGAAAATTCCTTTTCGGTGGATGGCCAGCCGATCACCGATCAGCAGAGCAAGGTCTTCTCCAACCAAATTCCGATGGATGCAATCCAGTCTATGGAAGTGATTTCAGGAGCTCCGCCGGCGGAATATGGTGACAAAACGAGCGTCGTGATTAACGTGACGACTCAGTCGGGGCAAGGGGTGACCACTCCGCACGGCACCCTTACGGCCTCCTACGGGTCTTTTGGGACGTCGAACGTCGACTTCAATATGGCGTATGGCGGGAAGAGCTGGGGAAACTTCATTTCGGCGAGCGGCCTGAATAGCGGGCGGTTCCTCGATCCTCCGGAATTCGCCGTGATGCACGACAAGGGGAACGAAGAGAATCTATTCGACCGCGTGGACTATCAGTTGTCCAACGCAGACTCGATCCACGTCAACTTCGAATACACACGTTCCTGGTTCCAGACGCCGAACACTTTTGACACACAGGATGCAACTCCGTGGAACGGCGTGGTAGTCAACAACGGCGGGCTTGATCCCAGAGGGAATGTCGTAGGCCCATCCGACCAACGCTCGCAGATTCAGACCTTCAACATTGCGCCGTCCTGGACGCGGCTGATCAGTTCAACGTCGGTGTTCACGCTGGGCGCTTTCGTCCGGCGCGACCACTTTAATTATTATCCGAGCGGCAGCCCGTTTGCCGATCTTGGTCCGACGAACCTGCAGAGGGAGACGGTGGGACAGGATCGGACATTGACCAACGCGGGCCTCCGAGCGCAGTTGTCGTACGTCAAGGGGATTCACAATATGAAGGCGGGGGCGGTGTACGAGCAGACGTTTCTAAATGAAAATGACCGACTGGGCATCGTCGACCCGACGCTTCTTCCGTCGCTTACGGACGCGAATGGCAGTTCCTGTTATGACAGTGTCACCCATCAGGCGTTAGCCTCGCCATGCACGGACTTGTTGCCCTATGACCTGACGCAACCCGGCGGCGGCAGCCTCTACAGTTTCAACGGCCACACCGACGTAAAAGAACTCGCTCTCTATCTCGAGGACAACATTACCAAGGGAAGCTGGGCGTTTAACCTTGGACTGCGCGGCGATTTCTACAATGGGTTGACCACGCACCGGGAAGCGGAGCCACGTCTTGGCGTCGCCTACAACATAAAAAGGACCAACACTGTACTGCGCGTCTCCTATGCACGCGTGCTGGAAACGCCCTTCAATGAAAACCTGGTACTTTCCAGTGTGGGGTGCAATAACGCGGTGTTGAATCCGCT